>JBKPQI010000171.1:0-8488 GCA_046733975.1 Verrucomicrobiota bacterium | reverse complement strand
CCGGTACTGGGTCTGGTTGGTGGCGGTTTTGGCCTGCAAAGAGAACATGGCGCCGCTGCTCGTCGTTTACTGCATCGTTCTTTTTATTGCAGAACGCGATCGCACATTTGCTGAGCGTCGCCGCTGGTTTGTGTGGCCCATGGCCGTCGCGATGATTTGGTTTGTCATTTGCACGCGTGTCATCACTCCGACGCTTAATTCAGGTAATATCGATTACCTTGGGTTGTACGATCGTCTAGGAACATCGCCGGCGAATATTTTGGTAAATGCGATTGTTCATCCGCAACTCCTCCGCCACTCCCTCTTCGAATCCCTCACTCACGGAAATCTCCTCTGCGGTGTCCTTTTCCCGTTCCTTTGCCTGCCGCTGTTGAGGCTTCGCTGGATTTTGATCGCTACGCCAGTTCTGCTCCAGCATCTCCTTTCCTGGCGTTCTGCGGAGTGGATGATTTACTTTCATTACGGCGCACCGCTGCTCCCGCTCTTTTGGTTTGCATCGGTGGAAGCGATTGCCGCTTTCGATCATTGGAAGTTTCCTGCCATCATTTCGCGCATTACCCCCTGGTTCGTCGTCGTCGCTTGTGTGGTCGGTCAATTTTGGCTCGGCCTTCTCTCCGCCATCATTTCTCGTAACGCCGATTGGTTCGAGAGCGGGCCGGAACGCGCCCGTAAGAACGCATTCGTCGCGCAAATCCCGCCAGCCAGCAGCATCGTCGCGCCGCTTCCGTATCTCTCGCACCTCGCAATGCGGGAAAAATTGTACTCGCTGCATTACATTTTGAAGGGCCTCAAAACACTGAGCCGTTCCTCCTACGAGCCGCCGCCGCCAACCGATTTTGTGCTGCTCGATTATCGCGACACAGCCACCTTCGATCCAGGTGCTGGTTTCTATCACCCGACAATGAAAACGACGGACGGACGGATCATCCCGTCGAGTGACCGCTTGCTATATGACTTTCTCAAGCGCGCGACGTGGACGGCAGACTCGCAGGATGAACTCACGCTTCTGCGGAATACCGGCGGCGCAACGACGGCGTTGGCCAGCACGGAATCATCCACCACCAACCAAGCGCCGGTCTTCGCCATTGGCGCGACCAGCTTGCTCGCAATCAAAACCGGCAGCAAAGCCGTTTCTCCTCCGCGGCTACTCGAGATTCATTTGCACTGGAAGTTTGAAGGTCAACGCGAGATATTTCCCTGGATGGTTCTGCGGCTTTCGCGCGATCAACAAAGCACCATTTTTGTTAAAGGGTTGTGCGCGCCTGAAGTACGCGAAGGGGTTCATGTCGAAAACTGGAGCGTTACCACAACCGAATTGTCGCCCGGCGATTACGCTCTCGAAGCGCTCTTCCTTGATAACAGCAAGCAAGGGTGGTCTCAGTCTGCTGGCCACGGTCAGGCCTCGAATTTGCTGGCGCCGCCCGTTCCGTTGGGCCATTTAAAAGTGCAATAATAACGGCCTTGTTGCTCCCGTGTCATTTAGATCAGGCGTCGGTTGGTCTTGCAGTATGGCACCTGTGGTGCTTATAATGGGTCTTCGATGATTCAGGCGAATTGTCGGGCGCGGTTTACCGCAGCGGATTTCGATTTTGTCGTCCGCACCCTCGCGCGTTCTCAATCCGAATCCGTCTCCCTGGTCGACCTTCTCTCCGATTCCGAGACCCGCGATTCTGTCCTCGATTCGCCGCGTCTGGTTCAGACCATTCTCTGCCACAACGCGCAACTCCGAATCTCCTCCCAGTTCTATTTCTACGTTCTAGCCCGTTATGTCTTGCGCGACGCTGGCATCCACGATCGCAAGTTGTGCGATTACGTTGGCTCGTTGCTGGAGAATTTCTCGCGCGCCCATGCTCTGCAAGGTCCGCAAGTCGACGACGAATCGCCGCGCCAATATCTCTCTGACATGTTAATCGCGCTTTCCCACGCGACGCAGGATGAAGCATTTTTGCTTCGAGCTCACGTTGGCAATTACTCGCTTTTCATTAGCGGAATCTTTCACGAGAACACGCAGCGACGCAGCTTGCGGGGCGCGCCCGACCTCGGCTTTTATGAAAACATTGGCCGGCGCAATTATCATCTTCTCGCTTCTCATGCAACTGCCCGTCGCTGTGAGCTGGACGATGTTTATGCCGAGCTGGCGGATCGATTTCGGGATGTCCGGCTAGCGCTCAACCAACTGGCCGATCGTCTGCTCAATCTGGATGAAAGCGATAGATCTTCTCTGGTATGAACGAGACGCTTTTCAGCCAGATCCAGCACCTTTTTGAACGAACCTACGCCCAAGTGGGCATTAATCTGGAAGATTGCATCATCGATCGCGCGCGTTCCCTTCAGCTCAGCAAGCTGGCTGGTGCTTCCGCTCGAGAACTGAACGAACTGGCGCGCACTTTTCTTAGGCACGCCGGAGATCAGCTTTATGTTGGGATTTATTACTCGCGCTGGCTGATCGACCAGTTGGAACGGCACGATCCGCGCAGCGGCCTGAGCGATTCCAACATTCGCTCCCTCATTGTTTTCGTTGAGGAATTAAATCATGCCCTGCACGCCGCCCTCCAGTTCAAGAGTGGCCAGCGCCACATTGCGTCGGAAGAGTTCGCCCGCAATCTTGAGCTGCAGGCACAGGTTGATACTTACCTCGTCCTTCTCTTATTCGTTGCTTTCTTCCGCAAAACCCAACGCGTCTCGCGGAGCGATCGCCGCTGGCTGCGGTTTCATCTTTTCACTCGGCAATGTCCGGAAGCGTTTCGCGACGCGAACCTCCGTGGACGCTATTTAGAAACCTGCGAACTCGCCGCCAGTTATACCGGCTATCTCGACACCCTTAATGGTCTGCGCCGCCTCGAGGAAATTCGCCAGTTTCGTTCCCTCGATTACTCCGTCAAAAAAGCGCACATCTTCGCGTTAATGGACCGTCAGGAGATTAGACTTCTAGGCTGACGTGGCCGATCGTGCCACCCTTCTGCCACCCAGGGCTCAATGGGGCGCGGCAATAGTAGAGCGGCGCACATGTTGTCATCCCGAGCGCGAGCGAGGGATCTCGCCACGCCATTGATCCCACAAACCCGGTCGGTCCTTGATTCCTGTCTGCGTGAGATCCCCCTCGTCGTCTCCGCGACTCAGGATGACACTAATCCGACGTTTAATTTCGCTCGCGGTGGCTCGATGGGACGCGGTCGACCATTGATTTGATTTTGCCTGTCAGGTAAAACATGACGCGTGTTCACTCGCTTTAAGGTACGTGGAGCGTTGATTTTGACGGTTGCGACTGCTTTTCGCTTGCTTGTGGATGCCTCGCCAGCGATTGAACCGCCCTCAGCCGGCTTCATGGTGCTGACTCAGCCAGTCAAAATTAAAATCGCATATGGCGAGATGACATTACCCGTTGGAATGAGACTTCCGGTAGTCTCAAGTGACACTACTTCTGTGCGGGTCAATTACATGGGCGAGGTGCAGGCCATCCCGATCGCCGCCACTCGCCTTGAGACACCGGCCGGCCAGCCAGTTGATGCTGCTTCGGCAGTGGAGGCGACCACTACTTCGACGAGGCCTGTCGCGCAGACCTCATCTCCTCCCGCCTCGCACTTGCAGATTTCTCTGGTGCCGGGCTACGACTCTCGAATGCAAGGCGGCGACATCAGCATGCAAGAACTACAGTTGCTTCTCTCGCCCCACTGCATGGGAGCCGTCGATCTCAGCGGCGCCGGCACAAAAATTTACAATGGCGTCACTTACCTGATGGATTCCGAACACGCCGCCGCCGCTCTTGGTCTCGGACATGCAATGTCGTCCAGAGCACTCGTAGCCACACCCGGTTTCCCCAGAAACTCCATCTACTATATAGAGTACGACGGAGCATTCGAGGGGCGCTTTAACCGTTTGTATCTGGTGACCGACGCCGCCAACAAGATTGTTGCTATGCAACTCGTCGATGAACATCCTAATACCTCGCCCGGACGAGTTGGTTCGACCGGCCGCGTCTGGAACACCTACAATTTCCTTAACGCTCGTATGCGCGCCAGCGATGCCGTGCGCGTGACCGCCACCTCCAAGAAAGAAGGAAATGCGATCCTGCTTGAGACCAGCATGTCTCAGTCGGTCCGAGACCGGAAAGGCCGCGGGTCGGTGATTCATTATGAAGAAAAGGAACACACCAAATTGTTCCTCTCGATTCCGTTTGCCCGCATCATTCTGCATTGTGCCCAGGCCGGGTTATCCAAGACTTAAGCGGCCGATGTCACGTCATCTCGAGCGACAGTCGAGGGATCCCGCCACGAAAACTTGAAGACAAATTCCACGGGATCCGCCGAATTTCGCTCGGGATGATGAGCACGAATTGATTTTGCGATTCCGTTCCGCTAAAGATCAGCCGTGTTCAGCTTGACCATGCTCGGCAGCGGCAGCGCCGGAAACAGCGCGCTTGTTTCCACCAACCATTGCCGCATTTTGATCGACGGTGGGCTGAGCGCGCGCCAAATCGTGGTCCGGCTCGAACAACTGGACGTGGCCCCCGAGCAGCTCGATGGCGTCCTTCTCACCCATGAACATGGCGATCACGTCTGTGGATTGGAAGTGCTTTGCCGGAAGTTTGCCATTCCGATTTACTCCAACGCCCAAACCGCTGAAGCGATCCGCTGCTTCGGTCTGAGCGAATACAAGAACTGGCGAATCTTCCGCACCGGCACCGAGTTCACCATTTGCGATATTTTGGTGCAAACTTTTCCCGTCCCGCACGACGCCGTCGAGCCGGTCGGCTACGCTTTTCATGCCGGCAATCGCGGCCTCGGATTCATCACCGATCTTGGTTATCCGACGAAAATGTTAATCGAACATCTGCGCGAAGTGCACACGCTTGTCATTGAAACCAATCATGACGAGAAGATGTTGCAGGGCGATCCGCATCGGCCCTGGCCGGTGAAGCAACGAATCATGTCGCGCCACGGTCACCTTTCCAACGTCGCTGCGGCCAGTGTCCTTGAGCAACTTTTGCCCGGTAAAATTGAACGTGTCGTGCTCGGTCATCTTTCTCGCGATTGCAATACTCCCGAGCTGGCCTCCTGCGCCATGCGCACGCAATTGGAGCGGAACGGCCGTGCCGATCTGGAGATATATTGTGCGCTGCAAAACGCCATCAGTCCACGATTTCACATCGGCGAAACGTCGCGCCACGATTTCCAGCCGACGTTTGAGAATGCGCTTTTCGGTAGCGGCGTTGTAGCGGCGGTCTATGACCGCCCGGCTTGTGAATAGCAGTGCTAATCGGCGGTGGCAGGCCGCCGCTACAGAAAACATCTTTCTCCGCGATGCCGTAGAAGCCGATCTTCCGGCTATCGTCGACATTCATAACGCCGCTATTGCTTCCCGCCTTTCTTCCGCGCAACTGCAACCGGTCACAGTTGAGCAGCGGCGCGAATGGTTCCTCGCGCATTCTACGACCCAATATCCAATCTGGATCGCAGAACTGAATGGCTCAGTCGCCGGCTGGCTCAGTTTTCGTGAGTTTCTGCCGCGTTGCGCCTATCGCGGCACTGCTGAAATCAGCGTTTACGTCGGCGAAAAATTCCGTCGCCGCGGCGTTGGCCGGAAATTTTTACAGCAGGCCATCGTGCGCGCGCCCCGGCTGGGAATGCATTCACTAGTCGGCCTGATTTTCAACGACAACGAACCCAGTATCGCTCTTTTCCGGGCCTTCGGTTTCGAGCGCTGGGGTTTTCTTCCTGCGGTGGCACGCGTCGATGGCACTCCGCGCGACCTAACGATCTTTGGACGCCACGTTTGATTGTCAAGCGACCGATTTTAGCGGTGACCACGGCAGTTGCTAGTAATCGTGCGCGCTTACGCTTCTTCGTGCCCGATCACGAGATGAATCACACCATTGGGCGCGGAGATGAAAAACCCATCGAAATCGTCCCTTAGTTGTTCGACCTCGTCCCGACGTGCAATGCCGTTGATCTTCAAAAAGGAGGCGGCAGCTTCGGTATCGTTTGTTTCCAACTCCAGCCAGATATCGGGCTGACTTAAATTCGGAACCAGGTCCACCCAGAGCCGGTTCGGCCCAAATTGAAAGATGCAGCCGTCCACTTCCTCTTCGATCAACGGCAGCGCGAGGGTATCGCGATAGAACGCCACCGTTTGTTCATAGGTGTGGGCGGGACATTTTATCGCAATATTGGCTCCGCCGGAAAACTGCGGACCGTGAACATTCGCTACCATGACGGCTGCAACGTTAAACCCGCAGCCATCGGATACAATAGCTTCTCGCGATAACGACCTCGTGTTAACTGTGATCCCGAATCGCGAAGATAATGCCGGTCCGGCATCGGACTAAGGGACCTCTCAGGCGGACCGGGCGTTTCGAGTTTTGAGAGATCCTTTGCCGGCTGCGCGGCTCAGGAATAACACGCGTGAAACGATTTTGCGTTTTAAATCGCCAAGCCAAGAACAATCTACAACTGTGCCAGAACCTTCTCCGCGACTTCTTTCGCCTTCGTCAACGCGATTTCCTCGTCGCTGAATCCGCCGACGCCGACGGTGACGAATGAATTTCCTTTCACCACGTAAAGCATGATCACGTTCTGGGGCAGTCCGTTCTCCGGCACACCATTCAACAACGCGGCTTTATCACCCAGGCCCTCGATCGTCTTGGATTTAACGCCGTTACCGGTGACCTGGTTGAACTCGCTTTGCGGTTCGACGCTGCCTTCGCTCGCCTCACGCACGCGCAACAGAAGTGAACGCACCGACTTCGTGCTGTAGTAATTGCACTTCGAGTAGTGGCCGTCCTTTCCGTTCACGTTCAACGGCGTCGGATTTCGGACTGGTTCCCCCAGAATTTTTTCGGCTTCGCTTTTTGGCACGATCGCAGCAACGTCGATCGGTTTTTCCGCTGCCGATAACGACGTCGCTACCAGGCTGAGAATCACGATGCCCCGCAACACCCAGGCCCGCATTCCTAGCCCCCTGCCGATCCCGTGCCGCCAGGTTCAGTCATGCCGACTGGATCAAGCGCCGCGTTCAGCTCCTTTTCCGGCAAAATATTTTTCTCCCGGCAAAGTTCTCGCACAGTTTTGCCGGTCCGCGCACTTTCCTTCGCGATCTCGGCGGCGCGATCGTAGCCAATCTTCGGCGCCAGGCTCGTCACCATCGCCATGGAGAGCTCCACCAATTCGCGACATCGCTCTTCATTCGCTTCGATGCCGACCACGCATTTTTCAGTGAAGGCGTCGGCCACGTTTCCGAGCAGCCGGATCGATTCCAGAATATTGTGCGCCATCACCGGCATCATGACATTCAGTTCGAAATTGCCGTTTGCTCCCGCCCAAGTAATCGCGGTGTCGTTTCCAAAAACCTGCGCGCACACCATCATCATCGATTCGCACAAAACCGGGTTGACCTTTCCAGGCATGATGGAACTGCCCGGTTGCGTCGCGGGCAATTGAATCTCGCCAATGCCGCAGCGCGGGCCGCTCCCCAGCCAGCGAATGTCGTTTGCGATCTTGAACAAACTCGTAGCGATCGTTTTTAGCTGACCGCTCGCTTCGACGACCGCGTCCTTGGCACCTTGGGCTTCGAAATGATCGCGCGCCTCAAAAAATTCAATTCCAGTGCGCTGATGCAAATGCCGCATCACCTTTGCCGGAAAATCGGGATGCCGATTCAACCCGGTGCCGACCGCAGTCCCGCCAAGCGCAAGCTCGCGCAAAACTTCAATCGCTTTCTCCGCCCGCTTCTTTGCATACGCCACCTGCTGCGCGTAGCCCCCAAATTCCTGGCCGAGCCGCACCGGCGTCGCGTCCATCAAGTGCGTGCGCCCGATCTTAATCACGTGATCGAACTTCTTCGCCTTATCTGAAAGCGTACCGGACAATTTTTCCAGCGCGGGCAGAAGGCAATCCTTCAGTTGTTCGGCCGCGCTCACATGAATGGCGGATGGGATGACGTCGTTGCTCGATTGCCCCATGTTCACGTGATCGTTCGGGTGCACCAGTTCGCGCGAGCCAATTGCCTTGCCCGCAAGTTGCGCGCACCGATTCGCGATCACTTCATTGGCGTTGGTATTCGTGCTCGTGCCCGAACCAGTCTGGAAAATGTCGAGCGGAAAGTGCGAATCGAGTTTGCCCTCCGCCACTTCTTCGGCTGCTTGCACGATCAGGGCCGACCGATGGGCGTCGAGCAAACCAAGATCGTGATTGGCCTGCGCGGCGGCCCACTTAATCAGACCAAGCGCGCGAATGAACGCACGGCTGAATCGATAGCCGCTGATCGGAAAATTCAAGACCGCCCGCTGCGTCGAAGCGCCATGAAGCGCATGCTTCGGGACGGCCATTTCGCCCATCGAATCTTTTTCGATGCGCGAGTCGACGCCTTTCATCGCGTGTAGTGAGGTGAAAACGCGGAGTCCGAGCCTGAGCGTGTCGAATGGGCCGGCGCAATCGCGCCGTTTTCATCCAGTTCTCCCGCCTTGCGGAAAACTGTGATAAACATCGGCGGA
>JBKPQI010000170.1:0-14809 GCA_046733975.1 Verrucomicrobiota bacterium | reverse complement strand
GAAATTGTGGCGAGCTCAGTTGGACGTGATGCACCTCCTCCATGAATCTGGGAAACCATTGATCAACTCCCTGGCGAACCGCGCCGGTGCAGGCGTAGGCCAGCGCGACGATCCAGACAACCGGGTTCGTCGCGATTGTTTTCAGGACGAAACTCATTTTCGTCTCAACCTCGTTAGCTTCCGCCGTTTCTCGTTCAACGGCAGGGAATCCAGCCTGCTGCGGCGTGTCCTTCACATTCACGGCCATCACCACCGCGACCAGCACCGTGATCCCGGCCGGCACCCAGAAAAGCCAGCGCCAGTGTTGCGGCGGGATTTCGATCAGACCGAACAACATGAATCCGGCAAGCAACGCCGGGCCAAGATAACCGATCAAGAAGCGGCCGGCATTAATCATGAACCCGAAGATCCCGGCGAAGCGGCCGCGTTCGTTTCTGCGAAACCAAGCCGCGTTAATTTTCACCATGCCCGGAGCGCCGAATGCCTGCAGATAACCGTCGATCCCGCGAATGGTGACAAAGAGCGCGAGCAACCCGGCGAGGGAGGCAACGCCGAACAGCATGTTCATTAAGACTGTGCCTGCCGCGCCGATCAACATGGCCCGCTTTCCGCCGAGATGATCGGTCAGAAGGCCGTTGATAATTTGGCCGCAGGCATAAGCGAAGAGTGCCGTCGAAATGATCCAGCCCATTTGTGATTTGGAAAAACCGAATTCGGCGCTGATCGCACTGTTCGCAATCGGCAGGTTGTATCGGCACATGTAAAACGAGGTATAGAGCAGGCCGACGCAGCCCCAGTTCAAACCACGACGGGCGCGAAATCCGGGTGGATGGGGGATATTGGTGGTGGTCATCGGGTCGCGAGAATGAGGATTCTCGCACCGCACTTCAAATCCGAAGTGCTCCAGATTGCCGTCATCCTGAGCGGAGCGAAGCGTAGTCGCACGATCCCGTGGCGCTACCTTAAGGCTCTCGCGGCGGGATCCCTCGGCTACGCTCGGGATGACCGCATTGGTTTGTTTCTTCTTTGGCTACACTTCTACGCAATCCAGACCGTCTTCACGTTCGTAAACTCGCGAATGCCCTCCGCGCCTAACTCGCGTCCATAACCGGATCGTTTTACTCCGCCGAACGGCACGCGCGGATCTGATGCCACCATGGCATTGACGAACACCATCCCGCTTTCCAGTTCGCGCGAGAAAAATTCCTGTTCAGCTGCATCGTCCGTCCACACGCTGGCGCCAAGGCCGAACCTGGAGTCATTGGCAATGGCAACGGCTTCGTTGCGATCGCGCGCGCGAAAAAACAGCGCTACCGGTCCGAAAACTTCCTCGCGGTATGCCGGCGCATTCTTCGGAATGTCGGCGAGAAGTGTCGGCTCATAAAAAAAACCGGGGCGTTTACCTCGTTTTCCACCGCACAGCACTTTCGCGCCGGCGGCGACGGATTGGCGTACCTGCTCATCCACGCCGCGCAAAATATTTTCCGATGATAGCGGCGCCACTTCGGTCGTCTCGCTCATTGGATCGCCCGATTTGAGCGACTTCATTTTCTCGACGAACTGCCCGACGTACTGGTCGTAAATCGCGTCGGCAATAATGAAACGTTTCGCCGCAATGCAGGACTGACCGGAGTTTACCATGCGCGATTTCACCCCGGTCGCGAGCGCGTCATCGAGCTTCGCGCTTGGCATGACAATAAAGGGATCGCTTCCACCGAGCTCGAGCACACTCTTTTTCAGTTCGCGACCGGCGGTGCTCGCGACCGCGCTGCCGGCACGATCGCTTCCGGTAAGCGTCACCGCTGAGACGCGCGGATCGCAAATGATCTTTTCGACCGCTTCGTTCTCGATCAACAAGGTTTGAAAAACTCCCTCTTCGAATCCGGCATTCTGAAAAATCTTTTCAATCGCCAGAGCGCACTGCGGAACATTAGCAGCGTGTTTGAGTAGCCCAACATTGCCGGCCATCAATGCGGGAGCGGCAAATCGGAACACCTGCCAGAACGGAAAATTCCATGGCATGATTGCGAGGACGATCCCAAGCGGCTCATAGCGAATTAGACTCCGTTCCGCGTCAGAAGAGACGCTTTGTTCGGCCAGTAATTTCTCGCCGTGCTCTGCGTAATAGCTACAGCCCCGCGCGCATTTCTCAATTTCGTCAATCGAGCCGCGGTAAAGTTTTCCCATTTCGCCAGTGATGATGCGGGCGAACCGGTCCCGATCTCGCTCCAGGATTTCAGCGGCGCGTTGCAACTTCGCCGCACGCGACGCAAAAGAGCTGCGCCGATGTTTCTCAAATGCCGACGCCGCGCGATCCAACGTCTTCGCGATTTCGATATCGGTATGCGCGTCGAAGCGTTTGGTGAGCTCGCCGGTTGCGGGGTTGATCGATGCGATGGCCATGACACTAATTAAACGCGCGCTTTCGCGCTGTCATCCTGAGCGAGAGCCGAGCGAATCCCGAATACAGGTCATCCCGAGCGCAGTCGAGGGATCCCGTGGCGAAACCTTTATGGTAACATCGCGGGATCCCTCGACTTGCGCTCGGGATAACCGTGTTGCCACTACAACCGTAGCCCGCGTGGAATCAGAATGCGATCGAGCAAATCGAAAACGAACTGTACCAGCAATGCGAGTAGCGCCGCTGGAATCGCCCCTTCAAGAATGGTGACGTGATCATTCAAATTTAGGCCGCTGATGATTGGTTCTCCCAAACCCCCGGCACCGATCAAGGCGGCAAGCGTGGCCGTTCCAATGTTGATCACTGCACTGGTTTTGATTCCGCTCAGAATTGAGCGGGACGCGAGCGGTAAAAAGATTCTCCGCAGGCGCTGGCTAGCTGTCAGCCCGAGTACTACCGCAGATTCACGCAGCGGTTTTGCGATATCCTGCAACCCGCTCGCGGTGTTGCGCACGATTGGAAGCAGACCGTAAAGAAAAAGCGCCGCGATGGCGGTCCGAGCGCTGATTCCGAAAAAGGGCACCGGCACGAGCAAAGCGAGCAAAGCGAGTGACGGGATTGTCTGAATCACTCCTGCTATCCCAAGAATCGAATGGCCGATTGGTCCGCCGCGGCTGGCGATAATTCCGAGCGGCAAGCCGATTGCGACGGCAAGCAGAAGCGAAATACCAGCGAGCTCGAGATGTCGCGTAGTCCAGCGCAGCAGTTTGCTGCGCAAGGTTTCGGAAACGAATCGATTTCCATTCTTGGGCGTTCCAAAGAATAGGGCCGCCGCCTCAGCGTAGTTTTTTGTCCGTTCCGCTTCAGAATTTAACCCGATCATTCGTGCTGCATCGATCGAGTTGGAAAGCTTGCTCAACGCGTGCGCCGCCTCGGGCGAAAACGTTTTACGATACAGGAAGACGGCCTTGTATTGCGGAAAAAAATTCAGCTCATCTATCAGCGTGACCAATCCGTACTCGCCGATTTTCCCGTCGGTCGAATAAGCGTCTTTGACATCAATTTCCCCTTTCGCCAATGCGCTGTAGCCGAGTGCGTGATCAATTCCGACAACGTCCTTAGGCGCGAGTTGATAACGTTCGCTTAAGGGCCGCCAACCGTCGTGGCGCTCGAGAAATTCATGCGTTAACCCAAATTTTAATTCAGGGTGCGTGCGCAAATCACTGATGCTTTTAATGCCGATTTGGTCAGCCTGATTGCGTCGCATGACCAGCGCGTAAGTGTTGTTGAATCCAAGATCATCGGTCATGCCGATGTCCTGAGCTGATAATGCGCTTCGAATTTGGGCTGTCGATGCGCCCGGCTGTTTCAATATCTCTTCCGCGATCGTGCCGGTGTATTCGGGATAAACATCGATTCCGCCGCCTCGCAGCGCTTCCCACAAAATGATGGTGCCGCCCATCCCCTGGCGGTGCTCGGCTTTGATCCCCGCATTTTCCAGCGAGCGTTTCGCAATCTCTGCCAAAACGTACGATTCCGTGAACTTTTTCGAGCCGACGATCACGGGAGCTGCGGCCAACGACGAACTCGATACGAACAGCAACAAAATCAGGAGTGCCCGGCGCAATTCAGCCGTCATCCCGAGCGCAGTCGAGGGATCCCGCGGCGGTACCTTTACGGTTTCATCGCAGGATCCCTGGACTGACGCTCCGGATGACCTAAAATGTGGCCGCCGCCAGATGACATTCATGCGAGCACACCGCTTCGTTGCGCATTGATAAACTCGCGCACGAATTCGTTCGCCGGTTTCGTGCGCAAATCCGCGATCGAACCTCGTTGGACAACCCGCCCTTCATTCATCACAACAATGTCGTCGGACAGAAAGGCTGCTTCCGGTAAGTCGTGCGTCACCACCAGCACGGTTTGCTGAAGCTGCGCGCAAATTTCCTTCACATCGCTCTGTAAATTCACGCGCACGAGCGGGTCCAGCGCCGCGAATGGCTCGTCGAGCAAAAGCAATTCGGGCGACAACATCAGCGCCCGCATCAGACTGACGCGCTGGCGTTGGCCGCCGGAAAGTTCCAGCGGATAACGACCGAGCCCGTTCGCCGGAAATTTTGTAACCGTGCAAAGCTCGACGATGCGCTTTTCGATCTCGTCGCGATTTTTGCCGAACAAATTCGATTGCAGCGCGAGATTTCGACGCGCCGTCAGATGTGGGAACAGCCCGCCATCCTGGATAACGTAGCCGAGCCGCCGCCGGATCTGCATGATGGTCTTCGGCGTAATGGGCTCGCCATCGAACTCGATTCCGCCGGTATCGGGCGCAAGCAAACCGACAATCAAACGCAGGATGGTCGATTTACCGCAACCACTCGGACCGATGAGCGCGGTTATCTGGCCACGTGGAATGTCGAGGTGAACGTCGGAGACCGCCACATGCTCGTCGAAACTTTTGCTGACCCCGCGAAAGTGAACGAGCGCGTTCACATGTTAATGCAAACCAACTTCGATCCGGGCATCGCGGACTCCTCTTGGAAGATCGTTTCGGCGAGACGCCGACAGTCCAGGCTGGACTGGCGATAGCACGCGAGACGCGTGCGCTACCCAGAAGAGGCCTGCTGCACCGCTATCGTACCGCGAACAAAAAGAGCCCGAACAATTTTTGTTCATCGGTCCAGAGTTTCTCGAAACGTAGACCAGCTTTAGCTGCCATCGCGGCCATTTCCACCGGCGAATATTTGTAGGAGAACTCGCTGATGATGTCTTCCCCAGCCGCCAAGTCAAAAACCGCATCCGCAATCGTCACCGTTTGCGGGACCTTGCTGATGAGATGCATCTCAATCCGCCCAATCTTTTCGTTGTAAATCGCGCAATGACACCATTGTCGCAGATGAAAGTTTGCGCCGAGTTCGCGATTGATTCGTGCGAGCAGATTGAGATTGAACTCGGCAGTTACGCCGGCGCTGTCATTGTAGGCGCGCTCCAGGATGGTCTTGGATTTTTTCAAGTCGACGCCGATGAGGGCGCGCCCATCGGGTCCGGCAATGCTGGCGATTTTTACCAAAAAATCAACAGCATCATCCGGTTCGAGATTGCCGATGGTGGATCCGGGAAAATAGACGACCGTATGAGCAGGTTTGTGATTGCGCCGCGGCAGATCGAACGGCTGTAGGTAATCGGCACAAACCGGAAGAACCTCCAGACCCGGGAATTTTTTACGGAACGCAATGCTCGATTGCGTCAACTGCTCGCGCGAGATGTCGACCGGAACGTAAACGGCAGGCGCATCCAGATGCTGCAAAAGAATTCGCGTTTTCGTTCCCGCACCGGTGCCCAGCCCAATCAATTCAATGTCGCGACCCAGCGCATCACCAATTTCGCGCCCGCGCTCGCGCAAAATCTGCATCTCAGTGCGAGTGATGTAATACTCCGGCAGTTCGCAGATTTTTGAAAAAAGAACGGAGCCGGTTTCATCGTAAAAAAATTTGCACGGCAATGTCCGCGGGCGCTGCGACAGACCGGCGATAACCTGCTCGCAAAATTCTGCGTCGGCCGGCGCGAAATCGAGCACGGCGATTTGCCCGGCAGGTTGGTTCATGTGGCGTCGCGGGCCAGCCGGATCCCGGTGAATTGCCAGCGTTTCTCCGGTTGAAAAAAGTTGCGATAAGTCGCGCGGATGTGTGATTGCGACGTAGCGCAGGAACCCCCGCGCAGAACATATTGGTTGCACATGAACTTGCCATTGTATTCTCCGAGCGCCCCCGGTACGGCGCGGTATCCGGGGTAGGGGGAGTAGGCGCTGCGGGTCCATTCCCAGACGTCGCCGAAAAGCTGACAAAACTTGCCGTCATCCCGAGCGTCAGTCGAGGAATCTCGATGCGCGATCTTAACGCCTCGGGATCCCTCCGCTGCGCTCGGGATGACAGCACTAGCGGGAGCAGGATGGAATCGTTCCGATTCCACGAAATTGCCTTGAATCGTTTGGTCTTGCGCGACTCGTTCCCACTCGAATTCTGTCGGCAGGCGTGCGCCGGAAAAATTTGCGAAAGCGTCGGCTTCGAAATAACTGACGTGCGTCACCGGTTCATTTTCGTCGACCGGCCGAAATCCGGAGAGAGTAAAATGCCACCAGACGCCGTCACGTTTCTCCCAATAGAGCGGCGCTTCCCAACGTTGCTCGTTGACCGTCATCCAGCCGAGTGACAACCACAATTCCGGCCGTTGATACCCGCCCGCCTCAATGAAGCGTTGGTACTCGCCGCAGGTGGCTGTCCGGGAGGCGAGGGAGAAACGCGGGACGAGAGCGCGATGCTGCGGTTCCTCATTATCGTAACAAAAACCGCTACCGCTGTGGCCAATGGTGACAATCGCTTCATCGAACTCGATAAATTTCATTGCTGGCGCGGTTTGTGTTTTTTCTTCCGCTCGTCTTCGAAAAACAGGGTGTAGCGGATTTTGCGCAAAAACGTGTTTGATGTCCGTCACCAATAGTTCCTGATGCTGCTGTTCATGATGAATCCCGAGCGTTACAATCGGTTCAATGTCGTCCAGCAACTCGTCCGATGCTGAGGCGACAAGCTCTTCGATCTGACGATCGACACTTTCACGGTAACGGAACGATTCCGCCACCGTTGGCCGCGAAATTAAGCCGCGTAAATCTCGCCGGTGCATTGTGCCGGCCGCGTTGTAATAAGAATTAAAGAGAAACGCGTATTCCGGAATCGATGGCACGTAGCCGGGGACGAATTTTTTGAGCACGAAAGTTTCGAAAAACCACGTCGTGTGTGCGAGATGCCACTTCGTCGGACTCACGTCAGGCATTGATTGCACGACGCAATCTTCCGCTTCCAAATCGCGCGTCAGCAGTTTGGAAAAATCACGGACATCATGATACCGCGCGTACAACGATTGTGCGCGTGATATGGCGCGCGACGAAACCGGCTTCTCCCCGATCGCCGGCATTACTCAGGTCTCGTCGGTCTCTTGCTCTTCCCGACGCGCCTCCAGCATTTGATCGTGCGCGGCTTCTTCCAAACCGCCGCTGACCAACGATTGCCCGAGTGTTTCGTCATCCTGTTCAAAGCCGGCACGCGGCGCGCGATGGGCGACCGATTCCGGAACGATCTCGTGCTCATCCGCAGAAACTTCCAAGCCGCCGATTTCTTCCGGCGCGTTGTTCTGCGAAATGCCCATCAGTTCCTGGCGCGCCTGCTCCCAATCGGCGTCGGTGAAATCATCGGGATTGCGCTCGTCGATCAAGGCGATCTCGCGCGCGCGTCGCTCGATCATCTCCGGTGTGGGCGCGCCGACGCCATCGCCGTGTACGGAAATTTTTCCGAAGCCGGGTTGTGAGTTCTCATTCATGTACATAATGAATCGGATTTCAGTGAACGATTGTGCGCACAAAGGGAATTGTCGAGCAATCAATTCGCATGCAACAAAATAGGCGCCTTAGGATGATTAGCCAATGATTCCGTCGCGGGACGAAATCTTTATTCGGGAAAACGGCAACCGGGTTGCTTTCAGCGAGTACGGTGATCTCAATGGCGAGCCAGTGATGTTTTGTCATGGCTGGCCGAGTTCGCGGATTATGGCGCAGTTTATCGATGACGCCGCCCGTCAACTGCGCGTGCGAATCATTTCGCCGGACCGTCCCGGCATTGCCGATTCGAGCTTTGCGCCGAACCGCAAAGTGCTGGATTGGCCGCCGCTGGTTTCCGAGCTGGCGGATTTTTTGCGTCTGGGAAAGTTTCGCGTGCTCGGCATTTCCGGTGGCGCGCCCTACGCTTACGCTCTGGCCTGGGCGCTGCCGGAGCAGGTGCGGTCGATTGCAGTGGTGAGCGGCGCGCCTGACATTGCTGAATTGAGCGATCACAGCGGTTTGCTTCCGCTTTATCGCTGGCTGATGTGGGCCGAAAAGCAATTACCGCCGCCGCTCTCCCGCTTCGGCTTTCGCCTGGCGCGGCCTTTTCTTTCGTTGCGGCCTCCGCGGCGGAGTCGACCGTGGCTGCTCAAATTTCTGCAACCATTCGACGCGGATTCGCTCCGCGACGAGAAAGCCTTCGAATCGTGTTTCGAAAGCCAGCGCCTGGCTTGGAAGACTTCTGCCGAAGGGGTAATGGCCGATGCGCAATTGTTTGCGCAACCCTGGGGATTTTCGCTGAGTGAATTACGGGTGCCGGTTCGTTTGTGGCACGGCGATTCTGATCGCAGTTTTTCACTCGGAACCGCGCGGGAAATGGCGAAGAAAATTCCCAATTGTGAATTCCGCGTCGTCGAACAGGCTGGCCATTATTCGGTGCCGATTCAGCACATTCACGAAATTCTGCAGGACTTGATCGCGGTTTGAGTGGCCTGTCATCCCGAACGAAAGTCGAGGGATCCCGTTGCGACAGCCTTAAAGATAACTTCGCGGGATCCTTCAACTTCGCTTCGCTCCGTTCAGGATCACCGCACGATTAAGGCTTCCTCGGAAATTTTTCCATGCACAAGGCATAACTCACGCTAGAAATTTCGCGTGGAAGATTTCACTGCCGGCACCATCAGCAGTCAGCCCGCACGACGACAATTAACTCTCGGCGGCCACTGGGATGCCCGCGTGCACGAGCTGGTGCAGGAATTCGGCGCCGGCCTTGCACCGGGATTGATCGAGGAAATGATCGTGACGGCTTTAAGAATGGGGCGCGAAGAAATGAGCGTGGCGGATCTGAAACTGATCTCGCGATCCATGAAGGAAATGCGCTACGCCGCCAAAATCTTTGCCGGGTATCGGGCGTTTCGAAAAATTGGCGTGTTTGGTTCGGCTCGCGTCGCCCAGGATTCGCCAGAGGCGAAAGTGGCGGAAGAATTTTGCCGCGCGGCCGTGGCCCAAAATTTCATGATCATCACCGGCGGCGGCGACGGGATCATGGGCGCGGCGCAGCGCGGAGCAGGGCGGGAGATGAGTTTTGGATTGAACATCCGATTGCCGTTTGAGCAACGGGCCAATCTCGTCATCGAAGGCGACAAAAAGCTGATCAACTTCAATTATTTTTTCACCCGCAAACTCAATTTCGTGAAGGAAACTCATGCTCTCGCCCTTTTCCCCGGGGGCCTTGGCACGCTCGATGAATCATTCGAAGTGCTCACTCTCATGCAAACGGGGAAAGCGCGGATCATTCCAGTCGTCATGCTCGATAAAGCCGATGGTGATTACTGGGAGACGTGGCTCACCTTCGTGACCGACCACCTCCACAAGATCGGTTTTGTGTCGGATGAAGACTTTCATTTGTTCAAAATTTTTCACGATGTGAGCTCGGCGGTGCAGGAGATCACGGATTTCTATCGCGTCTACCATTCCGCTCGCTGGGTAGGCCAAAGACTGATTATCCGCATCTTGCATCCGCTTACTTCGGCAGCGCTTCATCAGTTGAACCATGAGTTTTCTGATCTGCTGCGTCGCGGAGCGATCGTTCAGGGCAAAGCGCTGCCGCAGGAAAAAAATGAGCCAGAGATTCAATCGCTGCCTCGCCTCATTCTTAGTCCGCACCGCCGCAGCTTTGGGCGGTTCCGGCAATTGATTGATGCGATCAACCAGGCGGAGTGTGCGTGAATTGAGACTGTAGCCACGGCGCCCTGTCGCCGTGTTTCAACAAATGACGGCTTCGACCGAGCGAGGCGACTACAAAAGAGATTCCGCCCAGATTAGTCAGAACTCTCACGTCGCCGCTTGCGTCTGTCCTGATTCGCCCCGTTTTTCGAGAATGTAATCGTGAATCGTGTTCACGCTGCGAAGCACTTTTGTCGCAATTTCAGAATTAGGCACACTGACGCCGAAATTTTTTTCCAGGCCGACCGCGAGCTCGAGTGCATCGATCGAATCGAGACCAATTCCGTTCGGGCCAAAGAGCGGCGCATCATCCGCAATCTGGTCCGCAGTGATCTGCAGCATCAGGTTTTTCACCATCATTTCCTTGATGCGGGTGCGTAGGTCGGCATCTGTCATAGCGAAAAGCGCCCGACATTCCGGCAAATGACGGCGATGTCAACCACACTCTAGGCAACCGACGCTTCGATCTTCTTCCAATCGTCGTCGTTAAGCTGAATCTTGGCTGCGGCCATGTTCTGTTCGAGATGCTCGAGCTTTGATGTGCCCGGAATCGGCAGCATGACCCGCGATTTCCACAACAGCCAGGCGAGTCCGAGTTGGACCGGCGTGACGTTGCGTCGTCTTGCTTCGTCCTCCAGATGATTCGACTTGCTCAAGGCATGGCGACCGCTGCCGCCAATCGGCGCCCAAGGCAGGAAACCAATCTTTTCTTTTTCGCAATATTTCAGCACGTCCTCGGAATCGCGGTCTTCCATGTTGTAGCGATTCTGCACGCTGACAATGGGCGCGATTTTTCTGGCGCGCTCGATCTCGCGTACGCTCACATTCGACAAACCAATGTGGCGAATCTTGCCTGCGTCCTGCGCCTTCTTCAGCGCACCGACGGAATCCTCAATCGGTACTTTGTGATCAACGGTATGCAATTGGTAAACGTCGATGCGATCGAGCTTCAATCGTTTCAAACTCCCGTCCACGCATTGGGTCAGACGTTCCGGCCGGCAGTCCGGCACCCACTGCTGGGGTCCAGGTCTCGTTAGCCCGCCTTTGGTAGCGATGACCAGACCCTTCGGATACGGATGCAGCGTTTCGGCGATGAGCAGTTCGTCTGTTTCCGGTCCATAGGCATCGGCCGTGTCGATCAGGTTCACTCCGAGATCGAGCGCGCGCTTGAGAACTTTCTTTGCGTTCTCGCGATCCGGGGGCCAGCCCCAAACTCCATCGCCGGTCAACCGCATGGCGCCGAAGCCGAGTCGATTCACGATCAACTCGCCACCAACTGCGAATGACGATGTCGATGTTTCGGCCGCATTCATGATTTTCGGTAAACCTCCTGCTGCGATAGTCGCGCCCGCCACCATTGTTACGCCTAAAAATTTCCGCCGTGTCATTTCCTCTGATTGCGTCATGCCGAACAAAACCACCCGAAGCGCTACGGGGCAACACTCGCTTCGCAGGAATTTCCATCTGCTGCAGAGTCTCCGCTGGGGGCGCGTGCGCTCCCCAGACCTTGTCGTTACTGTCGATGCCGATAGCTACGCAAATAATCGCTGCAGCTCGTCGTAGGACGCGCCGTGCTTCAGTTCCTCAAACGTGCCTTTCTCAATTAACTCTTTGGCCGAGCGAATGAAGCCTCCCCACGCCGCGCGGGCGAAGGCGCCGCCCACGCTCACTCGTCGCGCACCCAGCTCTGCAGCATCGCGCATGGTGAGACCGCCTGCACCGCCAATCAGGACGTTGACCGGTTTAGGCGCGACGGCTTCAATGATCGCTTTGATGTGATCGCGTTCCTTGAAACCGGGCGCGTACAAACAATCCGATCCAGCCTCAGAATAAGCAACGAGCCGCTTGATCACCTGATCGAGATTCTCGCGTCCGACCAAAAAACCTTCGGCGCGTCCGACAAGAATCACGCCGCTGCCGTGCAGCGCCTCGTGAACCGCGTGAATGCGCTCGACCGCGAGATCGAAATCGTAAAGCGGGCTTTCCTTTCGGTCGGCGGCATCTTCAATCGACAAACCGGCAACGCCAGTTTCAGCGCATAGCCTCGCGTTTTCCGCGCACCAATTCGGATCGTCAGCATAACCGTTCTCAAAATCGGCGTTCACCGGAAGATTTGTCGCGTCGACCAGCTCCCTGATGTGGGCGAGCATGTCGTCGCGTTTGACGTTGCCATCCGCGACTCCGCGCGAAAAGGCGAAACCAGCTGAAGTAGTCGCGATCGCTTTGAACCCGACGTGTTCCAGATATTTTGCGGTGCCGATGTCCCACGGATTCGGCAGAGCGAAACATCCGCTCTGGTGAAGTTGTCGAAACTGGCTGCGCTTCTCTTCGATGGTCGGCATGGCCAATCTTTAGCACATACGTGTACGCAGATCGCACGGAGAAATCGAATTTTGACGAGCCTTAGTTTGACGGCGAAGCCGCTGTGACTGCGCGCCATCGCCCGCCGTCGCGGCCGATCCACCTTCACGTCATAACTTGAGCGCGTAAGCTGGTCGTGCAGTCCCTTGCTCGACGGTTAAAACAAAGCCGGCGAAGCCACCGCGTCTTCCGCCGCATTTGATCTTTCACGTCCTCATTCAGCTTTGTGATTCAACCTTTCGACATTCGTCTATTCGCCTCGCCTTGCGGATTCATACAACGCGGCAGAGGATTGCGCTTCTGCATGGGAACGAATCGATTTGTTACGAATGGGCTTACCACCCTTTTTCTGGTAGCCGCGCTTTGTCCGTTGCTGGCCGATTCCGCTTTTGACGGCGCGCTGCGGTGGCGCAACGTCGGCCCGTTTCGCGGTGGCCGCACTCACGCCATCGCCGGCGTTCCTTCTCAGCCAAATGTTTTTTACATGGCGCAGGTTAACGGCGGCGTTTTCAAAACCATCGATTACGGACGAACGTGGCAGCCGATTTTTGACGATCAACCCACCGGCTCCATAGGCGCCATCGCAGTTGCGAATTCTAATCCAGACGTGGTTTACGTTGGCAGCGGCGAGGGATTGCATCGACCCGATCTTTCGGTTGGGGATGGCGTCTATAAATCGACGGACGCCGGAAAAACGTGGACGCATCTCGGTTTGCGCGACGGGCAACAGATTCCACAGATCGCCATTGATCCGCGGAACGCCGATCGCGTGTTCGTGGCAGTCGGCGGACATCCTTATGGGCCGAATGAGGAGCGCGGAATTTTCCGTTCAGTGGATGGCGGGAAGACCTTCGAAAAAGTCCTGTATCGCGACGAGAACACCGGCGGCGGCGACGTCCAAATCGACCCGACGAATTCCGACACCATTTACGCGACACTGTGGGAATCGCGAGAAGGTCCGTGGGAAAACAGCACGTGGAATGGAAGCAACGGCGGCCTTTTCAAATCCACTGATGGTGGCAAAAGCTGGAATCAATTGCGCAAAGGGCTGCCGGACAAAATTGTGCAGGCAAATCTTGCCATTGCGCCAAGCTCGCCGCGCACTTTGCTCGCAACGGTCAAAAGCCTGGTTACGTCGAATATCTTTCGCTCGGAGGATGGCGGTGAATCATGGGTCAACACCACAGATGACATGCGGCCGGCCGCAGGCATTGGCGGCGGCGAGTTGCCGGTCCCGAAGTTCGATCCAAAAAATCCCGCGATCGTTTATTCGACCAGCATCGTTTGCTGGAAGTCGACCGACGGCGGCAAATCATGGGAAGGTTGGCGCGGCGCGCCAGGTGGCGATGATTATCAAAACATTTGGATTAATCCAAATGACCCCAATCTGATTCTTCTCGGCAGCGATCAGGGCGCGATCGTCACTGTGAATGGCGGGCAAAGTTGGAGCTCGTGGTACAACCAACCCACGGCGCAGCTTTACCATGTCAGCGTGGACAACGCGTTTCCCTATCATTTATACAGCGGACAGCAGGAGAGCGGCTCGGTCGGCATCGCGAGTCGGGGCAACGATGGTGCGATTACTTTTCGCGACTGGCATCCGGTGGCGGCGGAGGAATACGGCTATGTTGTCGCCGATCCACTCGACGCGAACATTATCTACGGCGGCAAGCTGACGCGTTACGACCAGCGCACTGGGCAGGCGCAGGTAATTTTACCGATACCATTGCGCACGGCCGATTTTCGGATGATTCGAACGCAGCCCGTTGTCTTTTCTCCGGTTGATCCGCATCTCCTGTTTTTTTCGGGCAATATTCTTTGGCAAACCCGCGACAGCGGGCGGAATTGGAAGCAAATTAGCCCTGATCTGACGCGGAAGAGCTACGAGTTGCCGGTCAGCATTGGAAAATATCGGAATGATCCGACCGCGGTGGCAAAGCAGCGCGGAGTCATCTACGCCGTGGCGCCCTCGCCGTTGGATGTGAATCGGATCTGGTGCGGAACGGATGACGGTTTGATCCACCTAACGACAAATGGAGGCAAGAGCTGGAGCGACATCACTCCGCCTGCGATTTCAGCGTGGCAAAAAATTTCGATCATCGATGCTGGACACTTTGATGCCAACACCGCCTATGTGGCGGTGAACACACTGCGACTGGATGACTTGCGTCCTCATATTTACCGAACTCACGATTCCGGCAAAACCTGGGCGGAGATCGTTCGTGGGATTCCTGATGGTCAAACCGTAAATGTTGTACGGGAAGATACGCAAAGAAAAGGGCTACTGTTCGCGGGAACTGAGCGCGCCGTCTACGTCTCGTTTGATGATGGTGATAACTGGCAATCGTTACGATTAAACATGCCGGCAACATCGGTGCGGGACCTCATTATCAAGGACGACGATCTGGTGGTCGCGACGCACGGCCGTGGCTTTTGGATTTTAGACAATAATACGC
>JBKPQI010000169.1:0-5633 GCA_046733975.1 Verrucomicrobiota bacterium | reverse complement strand
CTCGAAAGCGGCCGCGCCAAAGATGAGGACAAAAAGCCGAATCGGCCAGCTGGCCTGAAAGGTAATGTGCGAGAAAAGCCGGTGATAACCTAAAGTGACGCTAAATCCGATAGCGCTCAGCATGACGAAGAATAGAACAACCTGAAACCAGTCCAGTCCGAAAAACCAGAGGTACAGTGGGAGAGTGGTCAACGTAAGAACCGCCGTCCCGATGAGAAAGGAACTGGTTAGCCAATTAATACGATCCAGTGGCAGACGGAACATCGACCGCGTTGCGGCCGCCCGTGATTTGTCTGTCACATCCAAATCGGTGCCGCCAATGCTCAATGCTGTCATTGCCTCGGTGAACGAAGCCACTTTCATCCTTCCCTTCCCATGTAGGCTTTTCGGTCGGAAGCTCGACTACGCGAACCCGGATTAACATGCTTCGAACGAGCGGGGGATTTTCGCTTTGCTCGAAGAAAAAAGATGCCAACGCCGCAGCCAATCATGGCGGCCACTGTTAACAGCGTGACCATATGAAGGCGTAATTTGAGTAGGTACTAAATGGACAGCTCACTGACATCAGTTCGTCAGTCGAGAGTATTTTATTGCTGTCACCGTCGTCAGAAGGTCTCGTGTGTCCTTTTAAGTTGCCCGGTTTCATAGATCGCGCGTCGCAGTCATTTAAGGAAAATCTGGTCATGACATCATACTTTCAGTTGTGCGAGCAGCCCTCTCGCCCGCGAATTTCCCGGCGGGAGAGAGTGAGGAGGCTGTGCTAAGTCGCCTCACGGACTTGCCGCTACCTTTTACTATGTGTATTTGGCGCGGTTTTGTAATACTTTGTCCCTCTCACACCTATAGCCTGCCGCTATGGGACGTAGAGGCTTCCGTCCCATGCTGCTATTCAATAACGGCGCTTTCCTGGTGATTCTGAAGGAGGAAGTCGGCAGCTACCGGGCGGCAAACAACGAAGAAGAGGAAACGGCCCAGTCGTTAAGAGAAAATATTCAGTTGGTTCACCACAATCAGTGTTTGGCGATCCAGCGAATTTGCCGTGGAGTCCCTGACACTCGCAGGGGAGAGATAAAAATTAGTTCTGGTGCCGTCGATTTGGCGAATGCCGACGCAAGGACAAAGGCGAACAAGACGCACCGTGCGGGTCGCGAGAAAGAATTAAAACGCCGACGCGGTCCAATGCCAACTGCGACCAACCAGCATCTGCGATCTGGCAATGCGTTTCAAGTGTATCCGTGTCAGTGGCGCTGTTGTTGCTTGGAATGGGATCGGTCGCTCCGCTCGGCGCTGTCACAGTTGCCGTATCAGAGATAGATCCGGTCGCTGATGAGCTGATTGTCCCGGTAGCGTTGTAACGATGTTGCTGCCACTGGGCAACGCAACAGTATCACTGATATTTCCACTCCCGCTGGAAGCAAAACCAGATGCCCCGCCAGTTTGCGTCGCGGTAAATGTCAGCCCGGTAAACGTATTTGGAAAAGTATCGCTAATCAGCGGTCCTCTGGCGGTACTAGGCCCAGCGTTACTCACTGTAATGGTGTAAGTGTCCTTGGTGCCTGCAATGGCCTTAGTTTTTCCGTCAGTTATCGTCACCTTAAGATCGGCCTGCGCCACTAGCGTATCAGTGTCCGTCGCAGTGTTGTTCGCGATATTTGGATCCGTTACTCCCGCTGGCACTGAAAAACCGCAGCGGTATCAGACATCGAACCACTTGCCAAAAGGGTTGATCGTCCGGGTGGCCTTATAAGCACTGTTGGCCCGCGCGAAATTTCATTAAGCTCCGGGCGTTTCGATTCGTCCCAGTTCTGTGCCGCCCTCTTCCGTGTCCAGGAAGACTATGACTCCTTCGTGGGCAAAGACACCCGCCTGCGGGCCATATTTTTCCAGATGTCCTTTCAGTTGCGCGACAGTCAAAAAGTTCTCTTGGTCTTTGTGCACAAAGTCCTCGTCGTCTTTGTTCATAAATTCGTCCGGATCAAATGCTGACTTGGTTGCGAGCGGAAGAAAAGCGAAAAAGTATGGCGGCGGTTGAATCCGTTGGCTGAGAAGCAGGTCGCTTCAGTGATCAGGATAATACCTGACCCCGGTAAGGATATTGGACTGAATATTGTGTCGCAATTCCGCTACGCGCCGGAACTTCCAATCACGACTGTCGAGACGCTGGTAGAGCGCTGGATCGGTTTGATAGAGCAAAACGCGGAACAGGAGCAAAGAAACTAGCCTACAGAGTTAGTCGAAGCGGCGGACAGTCTCGTAAACGCAGGTGGTTAGCTACCGAGACAACCTGCGACTAAAGCTATCCTAGTAGTTGCACAGCAATGTTTGGATCGGAAATGCCCGATGCGTGATGCAGGCGACGTTAGCCGCGCGCGGAACGTGGAGTTGAAGCAACGCACGCCGTGTTTGATATTCGCTTAGACGATATTGGCGGACGATAGACGAAATGGCATTGGCGACGTCAGCGTCGCGAAGTATCTCACGTAGTTGTATGCGATGCATGATTATTCAACCTAAGTCAGTGCCTCCGCCTCTTTAGTTGAGTGCGAAAGGGATGGATGAAGCGGCATAAAGCTTTCCTCGTTGCCCGCGTCAATCGAAGCGCCGCCTTCGTCCTCCCAAGTTTGTAGGTCTTCAAGATCAGCTCTTTCCTGAGTCTCTTGGAAAAAAATCTGCTGATCAAACGCGGACTCGGCTTTTTCGGGCGGCGCCTGCCTTGATTGAAGTAAGCGGTCGAATTCGACCGTCTGCTTTGAAGGGGGCATGCGACACTATCGCACGCATTCGTCAAATCATCGTACGAAATCGACAACTGTTTTTGCTTTCCCCGATCAGTTTGTGGTCGTCACCCAATTCGGGATTCGGACTTATTGGAGGCTTGCGGCTGAGCTTCCCTGTCGTATAGTAGATAACTGCCGCATCCAATTACCACCTGGGTTCGCTGAGTTCCTTCGGAAGCGCGAATTTTGATGGCCTTTAGCCGCGACATTGCAGCAACTCAGTAGGTAGAAAATTAGCTTATGAGCAAAACAATCATTAGTTCCGCGTTCGCCACAGTGCTCATGGATTCAATGACTAATGGGTCGCCCGAAAGTGTCGGCACCGTCACGGACTTCATTCCAGGCCAAACGATGATCCTGAAAACGGAAGCAGCCGAACCGGTGCACTATAAGTTCAGCAAGAGCGTCACCTACGTGACTGCCGATGCACGTGTCATCGATCCTTCACAAGTCAGAAAAGGTTCAAATGTCCGGGTTCACTACGTCAAAAGCGGCGACGATATCCTGGTTGATAAGGTCATCGTGACGGAGCGTGACTAAGCCTCGGCATCAACTTGCTTGCTGCTTCTATCGCAAACTTAGGAAAATAACGCCTGATAGGTCGAAATATTCTCACGACCGGGCGTTTTGTTTGGGTCCAGCAGCGTGTGCGCACCCCGCGATCGAAACGGTGGAAATCCAACACTGCGCAAGAACAAGCGCGGGAGCCTTAGCTGTTCCGCTAAAAAATCAAGGGCGCTGCCTGGTTTCTGCCTTAGATTGAGCCGAGAAATGAAAGGCAAGCGGAATGGACCGGGAAAAACGAAAAACTGACTTTAAAGGCAATCGCTCAATCCCAAACCGAGAGACCTCGCGACCGGGGAGCGTTTCGGCAAAACAGCGCAAGCAACACGCGCATAACGCGCCGTCGCGACGTTCTGCAAGCAAAGCCCGAGGGTACCGATAGTAGTCGGGTTCCGGGTTTTGGATAGCCGGAAATTGGGTCGAATCGCCTCATCAAACCGCGGCTGCATCGGTGGCGACGCGGTAACCGACACGAAGAGAAATCCACAATGGTTCTTATTTCAAGCTGGAAGGCAAAGCTTTTTAGTCCCTACAGCACTCCGACGGCGCGTGAGATGAGGAGAATGACGATGCTAAGTGAGATAAGAATTTGTATCATCGCCAGGATTTTTGCCCACCGAGCGAGCAACGGTGCGTCAGTGGGCCCGAAGGTGGAGCTTTGGGTGAAAGCGACGAAAAGGTAATCGGCGAAATGCGGACGCCAGTGAGCGCAGGCAAATCGCGGCCGTTCGGTTTTCTCAATCTGCATTTGCGGGAAAAGAAAACTGCGGCTCCCAAATTCGTTACGTTCGCGCCGCAGAGTTGGGCCGCCGCCATCGAGTCGCCAGTACCAGAGAGCGAAGACGAGCACGTTCGTCAGCCACAGTTCGCCGCCGGAGAGTAAGAGAGATAAGGCATCCTCCTTATGCGAAGGCAAGGTTCTCACGAGCAAGATGACGGACGCAATCAACGCGACAGTAGTGATTGAGCTGATGAGAATGCCGAGAAATCGATTAACCGAGCGGTGCCCAGCGCGGTGGCTTACGACTGTGGGCACGAGCAAAACCAAAATCACAGTCGGCAATAACCAAACCGGTCCGATGACGAGCGAACTGGGAAGAGCCAGATAAATTCCACCTACCGCGAGGAAGGCAAGAAGGGCCTGCCAACGCGGCTCCGGCTTGTCAATGTTATTCGGTTGAGTCGCCACCAACTTGCTTTAGCCAAAACCGGCCGAGTCGTGATTGCTCCTTATGCCGAGAAGGTCTTACTGGCAACTAACAAGTTATTGGCGCGATTCAGGCAAGCCATCCAAGGGCTTTATTTGGCGCTTTGCGCGCGGCGATCTTTTATTTGGTTCCTGTCCACACTCGCCCTAGTGCAAGTAAAACGATCTGTTTTGGTGGTTGCGCTCGCCATTCTTACATCGTGCGGTGGCACGGAAACATGGATCCGACTTGCCCCGAATCGTCCGGCCATTCTATGCGAACAGGTAAAATATCTGGAAAACCCACCGCAGTGCCCACATATCGCCATTGGGATTATTACGCCTCCTTCCGGCGAATACGAGAACGAGGCTGAAGCAGTTTAGTTATCGCTGACCACAAGCGAAGAGGGGTTGCTTGCTTCGACCCGAGCAGTCACCTTCTGCAATCCGGCAGTCAAAACTCAAAGCAAACACCCCATTCGGTCTGATTGCGGAAGACGAGAAGGTGAATCCGAATTTAGCGGTGGTGGACGGAAATGGCAAAGCCATTCACGATCGTACGACGCAGTGAATGCGATGCTGCTCAATGAGTTTCTGAAGGAGCATCGCAAGGTGGGAGAACAAGGTTCCAAACTTTCGGACCAGGATCAGCGGATCAGAAAGCAGCAGAAGCAAAATTGAGGCATTGACTGCCGGGTTGCAGAAAGTGACGGTTCAGGTCGAGTAAGCTAATGTTGCTTCGCGCGTCGTCAGCGATCATGCCAGACTAACCACGAATGGACACGGATGAACGCGAATGACATACTGGCTTCCGGAGGGATAGAGTTGAAATCGGAAATTCAAGCTAAGAAGATGCATCATGTTCGCCGTTATTCGTCACTATCGCTTTAATTCAAAGGACGGTGCAGAGGTCGACCGCCGGATACGAGAGGAGTTCGTGCCAATCGTTAAGAAGGCGAAGGGCTTTGTGCGCTACTATTGGCTTGACACTGGCGAGGGAGAGGGCGCCTCCGTCGGCGTGTTCACGGACAAAGCCGGTGCGGATGAGTCGGTGGAGCTAGCTGCTGACTATGTACGCGATCATCTGTCTAAGCTTCTCACTTGGG
>JBKPQI010000168.1:0-6666 GCA_046733975.1 Verrucomicrobiota bacterium | reverse complement strand
GGCAATATCCATCTTTCATCCGTCGCAATATCTACCGCGCCCGGTCCGCCATAGCGCTGTGATTCGCTGGTCCAAAGAATCTCCCAGTCACAACACGAGGGTGGTGCTAGCAATGGTTCCGGCACCGGCGTCAAATCTTCGCGGCTTCCAAGATTAATCACCAGTATTCGATCGTCGTTTTCTTTGCTGAGATAGCGAAGAACAAATGATTGCGCGCGAAGCACTGCTCCATCGATCCCGCCTTCACTTTGCCGGCGCAGCCGCGAGTCCTCCCCGCGCAACGTGATCAGGTCCCGGTGCAGATCAACCAACGCCTGGTTATTTCCTGCTTCGCTCCAATCGAGTTTGCAGCGATCAAAAGTCTCGGGTTCATACGGCACCGCCAGGCGCGCTTGCGCGCCCTCCGATGCCGCAGATGGGAATTGCGCCAAAAATTCGAAGCGCCCTTTCCTGATCGCTTCCCGTAATTGCTCATCCCCAACGTCGCTGAAGTAAAAGAATGGAGTGGAGGCGCCAAATTCTTCTCCCTGAAAGAGCAGTGGCGTCCACGGCCCAAGCAAAAGCAGAGCTGTCATCGCGCGGTATCGTCCAGGTGAAGTCTGCACACGAACCCGCTCGCCCGTGCTGGAGTTGGAAACTTGGTCGTGATTTTCGAGAAACGAAACAAATGCCTCCGGTTTTAAGTCGAGGGCAGGATAACCTCGCGGCGCTCCCTGCCAGGCATAGGGCTGGCCTTGGTAGAGGTAACCGTGTTTGGCCGCAGCAACGAACTCTTGCGGACATCCCGCGTAATCGGAATAGTAGGCTTCGTTCCGACCCGTCAGCGCGACGATCGCCGAGTGATGCCAATCGTCATTCCATACTCCGTCGAGATCGTCACCACCTTGTTCGCGAGGTCGAGCCAGCCTTGTTTCCTGACGTTCGTTTTCTGCGAATAGAACAATGGAGCGTTCGCCCGCCGCGGCTCGAGCCGTCCGCGCAATCGCACCTATAATATATTCTTCCGAGCTGTCGAAAATGCTTTGCGTTGCATCAAAACGGAACCCATCAAAATGGAATTCCTCAATCCAGTAGCGCGCATTCGTGATGAAAAACTCTCGTACTGGCGCGCTGTTCTTCCCGTCGAAATTAATCGGGTCACCCCATTCATTCTCCTGGTCCCGCGCCAAATAATCATGGGAAAACGCCCCCAGGTAATTCCCGTCCGGTCCGAAATGATTATAGACGACGTCGAGAATGACACCGAGTCCAAGTGCATGGGCGCGGTCGATGAATGCGCGCAAATCATCGGGAGTGCCGTAGAGCCGTGTCGGCGCGAAAAGATTGACGCCATCATAGCCCCAGCCAAAACGGCCGGGGAAGTCGGCAACCGGCATCATTTCCAATAAGGTGATACCCCTTTCCTTGAGCTCAGGTAGTTTGGGGATGGCGGCGCGCCACGTTCCTTCAGTCGTAAACGTTCCGATGTGCATTTCGTAAATGATCTGGCCGGCGAGTTTCACTCCGCGCCAGTTCGCATCGGTCCACTGAAATGAAAATGGATCGACTACGCATGACGCCGCATGCGGACCGTCCGGTTGAAAGCGGGAAGCCGGATCCGGAAAAGAATCGCCGTCGTTGATTTGGAATTTGTACTCTGCACCCGGGCCGCACGGTGCGATTCCGGCGAAGTATCCGGCAGTTTCCGCGGTGAGCGGATAAGTTTTGTTGCCCGACACCACCGCCAGTTTTTGCGCTTTCGGCGCCCAAACGCGGAAATGCGTTTCCTTTTTGCCGAAAATTTCCGCTCCTATGGGGTAACGTCGTTGCATTTCGCTGTTTTTTCGCCCGACATTCATGCCATGGTTGTGCGCGATTTCGCTTCTCCGCCAAACCTTCTGCCATTTAAATGACTCCGATGCACCAAGCGCGCGGAGCGGACCATGTTCATGTTCTCGAGCATTCTCTTGTCGCGGCCAAGATGTCGGTGCTGCGCGATAAAACAACCGGGACCGTGCAATTTCGTCGGATCCTTGAACAGATTGCCATGCTGCTCCTCGCAGAAGTGTCGCGGGACTGGGACACGCGTGACATGGAAATCAAAACGCCGCTGGCGACGATGCGCGGGGCCAGTCTGGCTCGGTCGGTGGTATTCGCGCCGATTCTGCGCGCGGGCTTGGGATTATTGGAGGGAATGTTACGCATAATGCCTGAAGCCGAGATTGGGCACATCGGACTGTATCGGGACGAAGTCACACTCCGACCCGTGAATTATTACTGCCGACTGCCCGCTCGCCTGGCGGAATCGGAGGTCCTTTTGCTTGACCCGATGCTGGCCACAGGTCGTAGCGCGACACAAGCGGTCACGCTTTTGAAAGCGCAGAACGCAACCAAAATTCAGTTTATCTGTATAGTTGCCTGCGACGTCGGAATCGAACAATTGCATGCCGCGCATCCAGATATTCCGATCTACTGCGCCGCAATCGACCCGGAGCTGAATGAGGATGGCTACATCGTGCCCGGATTAGGCGACGCCGGCGATCGATATTTTGGAACGCTGTGAGCTAATTTTGGGATGCGCCGGCAAAGCGAAGCGGCGACAGCGCTGTTGCTTTGGATCTGACGAGGAACAGAAGTTGGGCCTCAAAGCGGTGTCGCGTTACAGTTGCCACCGCAGTCCAACGGCTCGCACCCTATCTTCGCCATCCGCTGTGCGTCACGTCATCTATTCCGCCAGCGTCACCTTATCGATGATCAAGTCGCCACCTTGTTTGGTATAATGAACTTTGACGCGCTGATTCTTACTTAAAGCAGGCGCTTGGATAGTTGTTCCGTCTTTGTCCACATACGTGACGCGCTTGGCGAACTTATAGTGAACCGGTTCTCCCGATCCTGTGTCCAGAACCAGCGCGCTGTCGGGAGTGTAGTCGGTTATTTTCCCAATACTCTCCGTGCCACCGACGGTCGAGACTTGACCTCTTACCTGAACTCCCAAAAACGCGGCTGCGCATATCAAACTAACGAATATTTTCTTCATAACGTTGACCCCGCTGATGTTGGCCGTTCGCTTGTTGCTAACGATGATTCGCCTAAGAATATATCGGCTCTCCTTGGCAATTTGACCGTTTCGAAGTGGAAAACCGCGAACCTGTACGGGCCCTGGTTTGTTCGCAATCCCGAACTATTCGGTGCTGTTCCGACCGGACGGATGGCGCCGTTGACCGCATCTAACTTCATTTTCATTGCCCTCGCCCTGCTTGCGCTGAGTGGAACGCAGCGGGCAAGATTCGGCGGCCCCTTCGGTGCGCTCGCCACATTCATCGGCGCGATCGTTCTCGTCGGCTACTGGTTTGGGACGCCCTTGCTTTACGGTGGTCACATCATTCCGGTCGCGCTCTCCACAGCTTGCGGTTTTTTGTGTCGGGCATCGGGGTCACGGCAGCGGCGGCTCGGAAGGTTGGCCATTGCGAACATTTCTTGGCGATTCGACCGCGCCATGCTGTTGCGCGCATTTGTTCCGCTCATCACGGCAGCAGCGCTGATCAACGGATGGATCAACACCACCTTACCTTCTTGGATACACGTCAACCCCGCGGTTACGTCCGCCCTTTGTGCCGTCATCTTCGCCGCCCTAATCGCAATCATCATTTCGCAAATTTCCAATCTCGTGGGCGGACGAATCGATCGGGCCGAGGCAGCGCGTAATCTTGCCCAGGCCGAATTGCTCGCGCTCAATGCCCATCTGGAGACAAAAGTTGAGGAGCGGACGCACAAACTCAGGGCGAACAATCAGCAGACGGAAGAAGAACTTCAGATGGCACGTGAACTCCAGATCGCATTGCTGCCACACAATTTCCCACTGTTACTGCGCATGCTCCGGTTGACGAAAGCGCGTTGCGTTTTCTCCGTTTGTATTACCCGACTCGCGACGTCAGTGGCGATTTTTTCAATGCGCGATCCCTCGGCTTCGCTGGGGATGACTTTGTATCAGGTCGTCCCCGTAACTAGAGATTCCTCGACTTCGCTCGCAATGACAGGTTAGAGGTATCCCGTTATGAACGGCTCGGTCCGTAAAATCGAAGTCCTTGCGCCTTTCAATCAGGCGATTGAGCTAACGAGGCTAATCCTTTTTCGGCCGTTCGATATCACGAAATGGCTCGTCATTGGTTTCGCTGCTTTTCTCAGTGGTTGGATCAACAGTGGCGGCGGCGGCATCAATCCCCTGGGCTTTCGGAACTGGAACACCTCACATGCACAGGCTCCGACGTTTCAATTCCGGTCCTTCAATATGGATCACGCCGGCCTGGTTTTCGTAACCCTCGTCGCCGTTTTCGCGGTTGTCGTTTTGGTCCTGGTGGTTCTCTGGCTGTGGATCATCGCGCGGGGACGCTTCATTTTTATCGATTGCCTGGTGCGCAATCGCGCCGTGATCGCCGAGCCATGGCGCGAATTCCGCGAAGAAGGCAATCGTCTCTTCATTTTCCAAGTCGTTCTGATCGTCCTGTCCATCGTGGTCATGGCGTTGTTTGCCGGGCTGATGATCGGGTTTTTCATCCTCTGGAGGAACTATCACGTCTCGAATACCCCTGCGTTGTTTGTTGCCCTGCCAGTTGCGGTCTTTCTATGGGTTGCGTTCGCAATGGTAGTCAATGTCATCGTTTATTTTATCCCGCCGGTTATGTACACCCGCCGTTGTTCGCCGGTTGACGCCGCGCGGTCAGTCCTGCAGCTGATTTTCGACGACCCGGGACCTTTTATTCTTTTCATTCTCTTCATGATCGCCCTCTGGATCGGCTGGATCATCGTCGGTTGTCTCGTGACCTGCTTAACCTGCTGCCTGGCATCATTGCCTTACATCGGCACTGTAATTGTTTTGCCGGTGCCGGTTTTATTCCGATCGTTTTCGTTGCTGTTTTTGCGGCAATTCGGTCCGGAGTGGGATGTGTGGACAAGAATTCCTGTGCCGGCGGCGACCGCACCAACAGAAGCGCCGTCATCCACCACCGCGGATCTGTCCCCGCAACCAGCGACGGAAGAACCCGCTACCCCGCCGCCCCCGCCGATGCCAGAATCCCCTCCTGAACCGGAGCGATCGCCCTGTGAGCCACCCGAGTCATTGCCGCCGCCGCGATGAGATCATTGCCTAACGAGAATTATGAAATGATACACAGGAGCGATCGCACAATACGTCTGGCATTTGTTATCGGCGCGATGGCAGTCCTTCTGATTCTGCACTCATTTGACCCGGTAAGTGTCGGAAGATGGCTACCTCTTCAGACCTCCTGTGGCGCGGTTACAGGATTGCCTTGTATTTTTTGCGGAATGACGCGCGCCCTGCATTTGGCCTTGAATGGCGATTTTACTGGGGCGATCTACTTCAACTGGCTGGCATTTCCTTTTCTCGCGCTGATCGCTTTTCTCGTGCTCGTCTTCCTCATCGAGCTAGCAAAAGCGCGCATCATCGTGAACTGGAACACCTTTGCACACTTTACTCCGCCCAAGCTAACGATAATTGGGCTTGGGTTGTTTCTCCTGTGGGCGTTGCAAGTCTTTCTCGCGGTTTCACGGCACAAGCATGAGCTGCTGAACCCGCGCGGAGCGCTCTACGCGTTGTTTGTGCGATAGAAGCCAACAGCAACGCCCGCACGCCGCTTCTGTCATCCCGAGCGCAAGAAGGGACCTCTCCGATGTCGTTGATCACGCAATCCCAGATCGATTCAAATTCCTGTATTGGTGAGATCCTTCGTCGTTTTTGCGACTCGGGATGACGTGCGACGAGAACGCAAATGACTTACCTGCAGTTACCCGCCGCGCTGTTCTCGTTCCCAAACTCTTTGGGAATCAATTGTTTCTGGAAACTCTGTTCACTTTGCGGTAGCGCTTACCGAAAATTGCTGTGCTCGGAGTATTCAGGATCGCTTCAGGAAACGGAGTTTCAAGAGGAGGGCGTTCCCAAACTGAGTTTCGGAACGAGAAGTAGGAAGAGCCCCGCGATTATCGATTAGCCGCTCGGCGCTAATGCCAACAGACGCTTCTTGTCTGCGACCGGTAGATTGCTGTTCTGGATCCAGGCACTCGCGGCTGACGGATCTTTGTGCAACCAAAACGTTGCGATCCCATTCAGAGATTTATCGCGAATCTTCGGGTCCGAAATCGTGGCCGCCCATGCCGCTGCCGTATTTGGATCTTTTCGCAGCAAACTATAAGTGTAAGCGCCGAGCGCTTCGTCTCGTGCCGGACCACTGAGCCCTTTGACCCAATCGCCTGCTGCATTGAGATTGCTCGCCGCCCAGTAATTGATGGCGCTGCTCAGCATCCCTTCACGAACGTCTGCCGGAAGGGTCGCAGCATATTCGCTGGCATTCTCAGGATCGTTGACGGCCATTTGAATCACCAAAACATGCTGGGCTTGCCGTCGCGTCTCCGTATCGGCTAGCTGAGTGACCCACTCTTTGGCCCGGTCCGGATCTTTGGAAAAGATGTAGCCAGTCAGCGCCGCTGCCATTTGTCGGCCTGAAACATCATGCGCGTGCGCGGCCACATACTGTTCCGCGGCACTATGATCCTTTGACCACCAACCGTTAATCGCGCCGTTCATAAGGCCCTGGAAACCCTGCGAATCGCCGTGGGCGCGGACCCACTCGAGAGCGGTGCTGGGATCAATCGCTGCCCAGTTTTGCGCGATAA
>JBKPQI010000167.1:0-17130 GCA_046733975.1 Verrucomicrobiota bacterium | reverse complement strand
GTATAAGAGACAGGGTTGCGGTTGTGTAACAGCAAAACCAGTACGGTGATCGCTCTCGTTGCCAAAGTGAAGCCATAATGAGTGAGAACATAGTGAGAACATCCGCAGATGTCAATGATGTTCTCACTCGTCCATTTGCTACGGCCATAAGGATAGATTCTCAATGGTGAATCTATTCGCGGGTTCGATTCCCGCCCCCGCCTCAATATCCTGATGCTTAGCGTTATCAACAGTCTGACTTCATTCTCAGGCCAAGTCACAACTTAAATCACAACAAATTCGCCGAGATCACGCTTGATCTCTTACCTCGCTGCAGAAGTTCTAGCCTTTGTGTTCCTTTTCCTTTTGCATCTCAGCCATTACCGATTGCTGCATCTGTTGAATGCGCTGCGTTATCGGCGTGATCATCGTTCGCATCTGGGCAAGCGTGTTTTCCACCACCACCGGCATTTTGCTAATCAAAGCTTGACCGGCCGGACCTTTGTAAAATGCGATCAATCCGTCGACTTCCGCTTGAGTGAACGATTTCTGATAAATTTGCACATTCATCGGCAGCACCTTGTCGTAGTCCAGGATGTCACGCGTCATCTTGGCAATCTCGGCCTTGTTCTCGTCGACTATTTTTTGCGCATTTGGCTCCAGTTTTTCGCCTTTGGTAACCTGCTCGATCGCTGAAGCCGTCAGCTGATCCATTTGCGCCGCCACGGAATCGGTCAGTTTTCGCGACTGTTGTGTGAGTTCAAGAAGCTCTTTGATTGAAGCCTCACTTGGCACTGGGCTTTGTCCAAAACTCGTCGAACAACTTAAGACAAGAATGATGAGGAATCGTTGAAACATAACTGCGAGATTACAGCCGCCCGGAAACAAATCATTCAAAAACCGGCGCTGGCCGAGCGAGTTCGCCCGAAACCTTGTGCCTGACATTTAATGGAATGTTTGACGCGTTCCGCGAACATTCACGACCACGGCGGCGAGGATGGCAACGAATGCTGTCCGCCTCGAGAGAGCGTTCCGTACCACTCTGTGAAATTGAGGTGCGAAGTGAATTACCGCACTAGTTCCTCTTCGTTCGACCCTGTCGCTTGCCCTCAGACCAACCGCGCTAAGGCCATCCACCAGCGCAACGTGAGTACAGGCTTTATGGCACGCCGGGTTGCCACTGCCATTTACGAACGTTGTTGTAGTCCTGCAACCAGGCGGTATAGAGTGGCTCTTCTTTCCATGCCGTTGGCCCGGGATAGGGTGGGTTGAACCAGGGCGGGTCGAACCGGCGCGGCGGATGCAGTCGCAAATCGTAGGCAGAATCGTCTTTCAGCGGGCACCAGAATAGTCGACCGGCATGACGCCAGGCATCCATGAGAATGCCGTCCGCGAAAGGCTGGTTACGGGCGGTGACAACGAGACCGTTGTTCTCGTCGATGGTTCCCGAATAAGCACCGCCCCAATGAAGCACGAGGGTCTTGAGCTTCAGTTTTTTGAGACGTTCGCCGATATCGCGCACATAATGACCGCAATAGCCGCGTTGCCGCTTGCCCATGTGGATCAAAAGGTTCTGGTAGCCCGAAGTCCAGACGACGCCATATTCACGCGCAAGGCTGCGCGCGGCAGTGTGCGCGATCACTGAGACTTGCTCGGCTTCGCCTGGATCCACGTCTGGGCCGAGCGCCACCAGCGTGTCACGCAACTTTCTGATCGATTTTTCGTCTTCCGCCCAAACCGCGTTCAGGCAAAGGCAAAAGGCGATGATCAAGACAACTGTTCGAATCACGTTAGCAGTTCGGAATTACCGGCCAATTATACCAAAATAACAGATCATTCAACGCACCCCACAGCGGGCTTTCCACTCGCTGCGTATGTTCGCGCAGACTGGTGAACGCTCTAATTACCTTGACATTGGGAGCTTGTGTTCAGCAAAAAAACACGCCCTACCCACAGGCGCAGACACCAACGCCTTTGCGGAATATCCGCGGTCGGACCGTTTGTGGAGGGCCAAAAAATTGAAGAAAAGCATTGCTTCTCCGTGATTCCCCGCCTAAACGGACGCTAGCAACCTGCGACGAAAGGAGGCGAGATAGATTGAAATTTGTAAAAATGATCATGATCGTCGGCGTTCTGGCGACCGCTTTGGGACTTGGAGCCTGTGCGACGCAACACAAGGAGGCCGTAACTACTACAGCTACGACGAGCGCGAAGTAGACGCGTCCCTTGAGCTATTTCGCCAAAAGGCCAGGTCGTGTTCCGGCCTGGCTTTTTTTTGCCATGTCCCTGCACACGGGAAGTACCTTAAAAACCATGCTTTGGTCACGAACACTGGCAAAAATTCATCGTAGCCGTCTCCTTTAGCTTCGCGACTGGAACGAATCGAACGGCGGCGGGGTTTAATGCAGCAGCGCAGATCGCCCGCGCCGTCCGAGCACGAAGTGACTTACATTATGTGCTCGGTGCCCCTTGGAGATAAAACAAAACGAATCGGCTCACGTTATAGACGACTTGTGCAATTATCATTGGCCAGAGATTCCGCGCACACCCGACGTGCACGAGACCGGCAATGAAACCAAACGTTCCGGTTATCACTATCCCAAGCGGATTTTGGTAAGAGTGAACGGCCCCAAAACCGATGCTTTGCAACAGGCACGCTGCCAGCCAGGCCGAAAAAAGTGCGGCAACTCCGAAACCAATCGCAATGGCTATCGCCCAATTATAGGGCCTCCTTACGCCTATTTCGGCAAGTGTTTGGCCACGCAATCGCACCAGGAAGCACGCGACAAGAATCGCCAGCAACCGGCTGCCAAGGTCGTAAGATGAATTGTGCATCAAGAGTTGCCGGGTATACAACGTTCCAAACAGAATCTCGATGCCCAGAATGGCTATTGTCAGCGCGACAATATCAGTGAGATAGCGAAATCGGCTCGGATTCAACCGATCAGCAAACCTGCCACGCCTTCCGTTACTTCTTGCTTTCGAATAACGGAAGGAATTGGCCATAGCCTTCTTCCTTCAGCTTCTCGACTGGAATGAAACGAAGGGCTGCGGAATTGATGCAATAACGCAGTCCGCTCGGGCCGGGACCATCGTCGAAGACATGTCCGAGATGCGAATCACTCTTCGCCCCGCGCACTTCAGTCCGTTCCATTCCCAATGCCCGGTCTGATTTCTCGACGACACTTTCTTTCACGATCGGTTTGGTAAAACTCGGCCAGCCTGTCCCGCTGTCGAACTTGTCCAGTGAGGTAAAGAGCGGCTGTCCAGTGACGACATCGACGTAGATCCCGGGTTTGTGATTGTTCCAATACGCGTTGTTGAATGGCGGCTCCGTTCCACATTCCTGGGTGACGTGATATTGCTGCGCCGTCAGTTTCTTCTTTAAGTCCTCGGACGCGGGTTTTCTCGCCGCTGCGGGCGAACCGCCGGCGGATGCATCTGTCGTCGTTGTCTCCATTTTTATCTCCTCCTGTTTTTGTGCGCCGGCGCGGTTCATAAACATCTGTGCACCGACCAAGCCCACCAGAACCATCACGCAAATCACGAGCAGAAAGCGCGAGCGCGGTTCCGGACGCTTTGGTAGTTGAATCATGCAGGAATATACCGCGGTCCTGACCGTTTTCATCTCGTCATCCCGAGCGAAGTCGAGGGATGCCGTCGCGAAACCTTTTAGGTACCTTTCCCGGAATCCCTCGACTGCGCTGGAGATGACGGGCAGTTGCGCTACAACTGCAACTCAATCGGTCCGTCCGGCTTCTGGCACGCGAATGTAGGACCGGAAGAGCAACAACCCGAGTGGTGCAACCGATGCGGCGCAAGCAAAAATCAGCCACATCAAATCTGAGCGTCGCGGACCTGTTGCCGGGCAGAACGTCGCCAGGAGCCAGCCGCTTGTGCCGACAAGCAGCTTACCGACGAGGAACGGCAGATAAGCAAGCGATCCATAAGAGGCTTCCTGCCCCGGCGGTGCGATGGCGGCGGCATATTCATAAACACGTGGCGAATAAAACGCTTCCCCGATAGAGAACACGGTCAGGTACAGCGCCGACATCACATAATATGGATGAACCGCGCCGTGCAGTCGCAGATAGCCGTGGCCTAACCAATCGCCGAATGCGCCATTCGCCAGCGGCTGAAACCAGCTCGTCGGCAGCGCCATGATAAACACGCCCGCCGCGCAAATCGCGCCGCCGAATACGACCATACGATAAGCAGAAAATTTCTGTGTCAGCGCACCGACCACGGGTGCGAGAAAAATAATGATGAGCGAATTGATGCCGGCGATCTTCCCGACCGGTGCATTCAAACCGAGTTCGCGGTCTCCAAATTTCGGAAAGACGTAGTCCATTTGTAAAAAGATCGCCTTGAGAAAGCCGATGAGGAGAAAGAAAACCAGCAGGCGGAAGAATGCCGACTGGCTGAGCAAGCGTTTGAACAAATCGATTGTTTCCCTCGCGCTCGCGCGCACCGTCGCCAGCATGGTGGGTTGCGCTTCCCTGTATCGCTCCTGACGACTTCTCAAAAAATAAATCGTAGGAAAAAGCACGATCTCGAATGCGAGACTGACCATGAACAACTGCTGATGCGCGGTGGGCGCAAACCCAAAGAAGTTTGGATGAAAGTCGCTTCTGCGAATAAAATCAAAGATTAGTCCTGCCGCCAAATAGCCGACATTCATAATCGCGTAAATGATTGAGAACGCGATCGAGCGTTGCTGTGTGGTGGAATACACTCGTGTCGCGGCGAGCAGGACCGGTGTTCCGAGCGCTTCGCCGACTGCGAGAGGCAGAACGCCGCAGGAAAGCGCCAGCCAGGGAATGGTTGTCCCGACCATGACAGTGCGAGCAACCGTGCAAATAGCGACGCCCAGGAAAAAGGTACGGCGAAGTCCGATCGCATCCGTAAGCGATCCGGCAAGCAAAGTGAAGATGGTCATCGCCGGCGCCCAAACCCAGCCGACCAGAGCGCCCGCGGCCTGATCGCTGAATCCGAGATCCTTCGAGAGCCAAAGAACCATTGTTTTGTTCGTGACCGAGTAGGCGGTGTAGATGAAAAACTTGATCAGAAAAGTCAGCCACAGCTCGCGTTGGGCGCCTTTGAGGACGGTGAACTTCGCAATAAATCCTCGCAGGCCGCCGGTTTGAACCGGAACGAGCGGCTCTTCCAAGGCCGGAGCTGGCGAAGTAATTTGCGCCACGGTTTTGAATCAGTTAATGCACCTTCGTTGCTCTGTCATCCCGAGCGAATCCGCCAGTCCGGCTCGGACCGAGGGATTCTGCGGCGCAAGCTTTAACATTTCATCGCGGGATCCCTCGACTTTCGTTCGGGATGACAGAGCTAGAGCATATTCTGGACAAAATCGCGTCCGTCGAATTCCTTGAAGTCTTCCAGTTTTTCACCAGTACCAACAAAGCGCGTCGGAATCCCTAATTCGTCTTGAATGGCGACAACGACGCCGCCCTTGCCGCTGCCGTCGAGTTTGGTTGCGATTAATCCAGTCACTCCGGTGGCCTCGTGGAATTGTTTGGCTTGGGCGAGAGCATTACTGCCGGTAGTCGCGTCCACCACGAGCAGAATTTCATGGGGAGCATTCGGATCGTGTTTGGACAGGCTTCGTTTCACTTTGGCCAGTTCCGCCATCAAGTTCGATTTCGTGTGTAATCGGCCCGCGGTGTCTGCAATCAGGAATTCGATGTCCCGTTTATCAGCAGCCTGATACGCCTCATAACAAAGCGCGGCGGGGTCGGCATTGTACTGCCCGCGAATCATTTCAACTCCAATCCGCTCAGCCCAAATTTCCAGTTGCTCGATTGCTGCCGCGCGGAATGTATCAGCTGCGGCTAGTAAAACAGTGTGACGTTTAGTCTTGAACAAATGCGCCAGCTTCGCAGTCGAGGTCGTTTTGCCAGTGCCATTCACTCCGACAATCAAAATCACTTTCGGATGAGCGGGCAGGGGACGAATCGGCGGCGGATTGATCGGTAAGACGCGGCCAATTTCTTCGCGTGCTACTTCGCTGATGTCATTTGCGGTAATGCGCGACTGTGCATCGCGCTGCTGAAGACGCTTCACGATGCGCAAGGTCATCGGCACGCCGATATCGGACCGGATGAGCGCTTCTTCGAGCTCATCCCAGTCGACAGGTTTTCCGACAAATCGGTCGATAATGTTTTTGAAAAATTTCATGAAATCACGTCATCCCGAGCGAAAGCCGAGGGATCGCGATGCGCAAGCTTTAACATAAATTCCATGGGATCCCTCGCGATGACGGTGCGGTGTTGCGCAAGCTTTTAGGTAACGCCCGGGATCCTTCGACTTCGCTCAGGATGACGGAGTGGACAGCGTTGTCACCGCCTCACGCGCCGGACGTGTTAGTTCTTTTCGAACCTGATCGAGAATGCCATTAACAAAACGCCCTGATTCCGCGCCGCCAAATTTTTTCGCCAGCTCGATTGCCTCATTAATCGAAACCACCGGTGGAATGTCGTCGCGATACAACATTTCGTAGATGGCGAGACGCAACACATTGCGATCGACGGCAGCGATGCGGCGGAATTCATAGTTCTCGGCGTAGCGTCGAATGCGCTCATCGATTTCTTTGAGATGTGCGTTCATCCCGTCGATCAATGGTTGGGCAAATTCCCGGACCCGCGGCTTGGTGGGAAGAAATTCCCAGAAATCCTCGATCTTCTCAGGGCTATCGCCGTGGTGCATGTCTCGCCAGAAATGATATTGCAGCGCCACCTGGCGCGCGTCCCGTCGTCGGCCCATTGCTATTGTCGGGTGCGCAGGTCCGACATCACAGTTGCGATCTCGATTGCCGCCCGTGCGGCTTCGGTGCCGCGATTGATCTTATCTTCGAGACAACGTTCCTCCGCATCGGTCTCGCTGGAGAAGGTGTGAACGCAATTGATCACCGGAACGCCGTAGTCTAACGCAATCCGCTGAAGCGCATCCGTCACGGAACGCGAGATGTTGTCGGCGTGATTGGTCTTTCCTTTGAGAATAACCCCGATTGCAACAATCACGTCCGCCCTTTTTTGTTGCGCCAGTTCACGCACGACGACGGGAATTTCAAAGGCACCGGGCACCCGATAAAGCGAGATCTTTGCTACCGGTGTTTGTAATTCTCTGGCCGCCCGGTCGAGCAAGCCTCGCACGTACTCTGGATTAAATTGACTGGCGACAATGGCAAAGTTGCGTTTCGCGGCGACGACGCGCGGCTTCGGTAAAGTAAAATGCGAAACGCGCGGGTGAGTTGACTCAATCATAGCAGATGACCCATTTTCTGTTTCTTGGTCTCGAGATATTTTTCGTTGTGCGGATTCGGGCGACTCCGAATCGGGACCTGTTCGATCATCTGAATCCCGTAACCTTCGAGGCCGATCACCTTTTTCGGGTTATTAGTCAGGAAACGGAATTGTCGCACCCCGAGATCGAACAGAATTTGCGCGCCCAGTCCGTAATCACGCAAATCCGTGGGGAAGCCAAGACGAGCGTTGGCTTCGACGGTGTCGAGGCCTTCTTCCTGTAACTTGTAGGCGTGGATTTTTGCCGCCAGTCCGATACCGCGGCCTTCTTGACGCATGTAAACCAGGACGCCGTCGCCTTCTTCCGAAATCTGACGCAGCGCGGCATGTAATTGGTTGCCGCAATCGCATCGGCGTGAGCCAAAAACGTCGCCGGTGAGACATTCACTGTGCACCCGCACCAGCGTCGGCTTGTTTGGCGAAATCGTGCCCTTGACCAAAGCGAGATGATGCGAGCCATCGAGTTTTGAGCGATAGAGGTGCAGGTCGAAATCGCCGTAATCAGTTGGCATTTTTACAATCTGCTCGCGTTCGACCAGTTTTTCCCGGATCCGGCGATGCGCGATCAAGCTTTGGATCGTGCAAATGCGCAGCCCATGTTTCTGGCGGAACCGCATCAGTTCCGGCAGGCGAGCCATTGTTCCATCGTCGTGCAGAATTTCGCAGAGGACCCCGGCAGGTTGGAGTCCCGCCATCGTAGCAAGGTCGACCGCCGCTTCGGTGTGACCCGCGCGGCGTAGCACGCCCCCGTCTTTCGCACGCAACGGGAATACGTGACCAGGTTGCACCAAATCATTCGGCTCCGAGATTGGATTGGCGATGATCTGAATGGTCTTCGCCCGATCATGGGCGCTGATCCCCGTAGTCACGCCCGCCGCAGCATCGACGGAGACGGTGAAATCGGTCGAATACATCTCGCGATTCTCCGCCACCATGCGCTTCAGCCCGAGTTGTTCGGCACGCGCATTTGAGATTGGAACGCAAATCAAACCGCGCCCATGTGTAGCCATGAAATTGACCGATGCGGCGGTGGCCTTTTCTGCGGCCATTACCAGATCGCCTTCGTTTTCGCGATCGGCATCGTCCGTTACGATGACAATCTTTCCGGCCGCGATGTCGGCGATGACGTCATCAACCGCGTCGAACTGGAACGTTGCCGGTTCAGATTGGGTAATCATGGCAGAGTAAAAGGTTACCTTTGGCGTGAGGAATGGGCAAGGGCGCCGGTCATCCCGAGCGAAAGCCGACGGATCCCGTGGCGCTAGCTTTAAGGCAACACAACCCGATGCCTCGACTCCGCTCGGGATGACGACATTTACTCCGCCTGTTTCGTGCTGCTGGCGACAATTGCCTCTGGTCGGTACATGTCACGATTGCTGCCTTGAAATTCCGCTTTCAGTTTCATCCGGAAATGTGAGAGATCGACCAGGTCCCAGCGGGTGAATTTCCAAGTGACTCCGCCAGTCCGGTTCGGGGCGCCCGCGGATTTCTCGTGTTCAAACCCAACGATGAAATGCACTGCGTCTTCCCGCACCTTGTTAGTCGCGATTTTGGGCTCGAAATAAAAGGTCCGGAAAGAACTGTCGCGGCTTCCGACGGCGTAAAGTTTCGGGTCGAGATAATAAACACGATGCGATTCCTGATCGATGAGCTCGAGGTCAGGGTAACCGGAACGTTGTCTCGCACCGGCAGCGGTGTTCGGAAAGTCGCAGCTGAATCCCGCTGCGTTGTTTAAAAGATCGCGCATCAGGTCCTCAAAATGACTGCTCACTTCGTTGATGCGCGGAATCCCCTGAATGACACTGTCGGGCGCGTTCAGCTTCCTCATCGCTTCCTCAAGCACGCCGCTGATTTGTTTCACTACTCGCACATCCACTTCATCCTTTGGGTTAAACGCAAGAACGCGCTTGCCGGTGGTATCGAAAATCACTTCCGCAAAGGGAATTCCACGCAGTTGAGCGTCTTCCTGCAATAACCAGGGGATCAGGGCATCGACCGGTGTCTTTTCGGTCCTGGATTGAACCGTCGTTTGCGCAACAACATTGGACAGAACAAGCGCAAAAGCCGATATCGCGGTGAGCGATTTTTTAACACTGGAGTAGCACGCACTGTCGTGCCCCAGAATTTCGGACGCGATCCGCCGTCGCTCGGCCACGGCGTGGCAGGCAGCGCGCGTCTCTCCACCACTGTGGCGCAACGAAAATGGAGCGGCAAAGCCGCATCTTTCTTTAACATCGCCCGACGAAGCGGCCAATCCACCTGTATGTGCGTTCTGGAGTGCGACAGCCTCTGTCATTCGATCGCGACCGCTTCTTTCAACATGAGCAAGGCTCTTTCACATGATTTTTCCGCCCGGGCGTGCACCCTCATTAACACCTCACCGGATTCGACCGCTTCGCCGACTTTTTTCAAATCCGAAACGCCGACTGCAAAATCAATTGCATCATTCGCAGTTTGGCGACCGCCGCCCAGCAGGAGCGAAGCACGTCCGATTCTTTCCGCGTCCATTTTCACAATCCTGCCTCCATGGTCTGCTTTAAGTTCCTGAATGACCGGTGCAGCATGAACTTTCGTCATTCTCTCCAAAGCAGTGGCGTCGCTATCCTGCGCTTCAACCATGGCTACAAATTTTTTCCAGGCGGTGCCATTTTCCAGCCACGTCTGCAATTGCGCTCGGGACGCGTTCGCCACTCGAGCCGCCAGATCCAGCACCAAATTGCGGACATCTGGTGGGCCGCCGCCCCGAACGACATCGATCGCTTCGGCGAGTTCCAGCGCGTTCCCGACCGTACGCCCGAGCGGTTCGTTCATTGGCGTTAAGACATAGGAAATTTGCAACCCCGTCGCCTCACCGACGCGCAGCATGGCGTCGCCGAGCCGTTCTGCTTCCCGTCGTTCTTTCATAAACGCGCCGCTCCCGAATCTTACGTTCAAGACCAAGCGATCGAGACTTTCCGCCAGCTTCTTGCTCATAATGCTGGCGACAATCAGCGCGCGAGAAGGGACGGTGCCGGTCACATCACGCAGCGCGTAGAGTTTTTTATCGGCCGGACAAATCTGCGCCGTTTGTCCGATCATGAAAACACCAATGCGCTCGAGTTGTTTGAGGGCACGGGCCTGATCGAGATTTACATTAAAACCGGGAATGCTCTCTAACTTATCAAGTGTCCCGCCGGTGATATCGAGGCCGCGCCCGGAAATCGTCGGCACCCAAACTTCGTCGCACGCCAGCAACGGAGCCAGAATCAGCGAAGTCTTCCCTCCAATTGCTCCGGTAGAATGTTTGTCGACTTTTGGTGGCGAACCCGGCGGGTAAGTGAAACGATGACCGCTCTCCAGCATCGCTTTCGTCAACAGCCAGGTCTCCGTGTCAGTCATACCGCGAAAGAAGATCGCCATGGCCAGTGCGCTCACCTGGTAATCAGGAATTTCGCCCTGTGTAAAATTGGCGATGATAAAACTGATCTCCTCGCCGCTGAGTTCGCCGCCGTCGCGCTTCTTTTCGATCAATGATGGGACGTGCATCACGAGCTACTCGTCATCCCACGCGTCAGCCGAGCAATCCCGATATGTTAGCTTAAAACTTTCGCCGTGGGATCCCTCGCTTCGAGCCGGAGTGGCGTTCTCGCTGGGCACGACCATGGAGCTTAGAGCCCGATCGGGTGCCACGCCGTTTTCATTTCCACGGTATCGAGAATCCAATACGGGTTCTCCGCCTCGGGCGCGAAGTAGTTTGCTACATTGCGCCGAATGTATCGCTTGATGTTGATGGCGCTGCCGGCCTGCAATTCCGCACCGATCTTTTCATCATCACTCGCATCGACGATCGCATTCACGTCCATGTGACTGGCAAAATGTGGCGCAAGCTCCGCCCGATCGCCGGCCAATAGATTGAAAACTCCGGCGGGAAGATCGCTGGTGGCGATGATTTCAAAAAAGGTGAGGGGAGCGAGCGCATTTGGAGCCGAGGCCAGCGCGACGACGGAGTTACCGGTGGCGATGATGGGTGCAATGATCGAAACCAAGCCGAGCAAAGCGGGTTCGTCCGGCGTCAATGCGACAACTACGCCGGTTGGCTCGGGAATGGTAAAATTGAAGTGCGAACTAGCGACCGGATTTACCGAGCCAAGAACCTGCGAAAATTTGTCTGTCCAGCCGGCATAATACACTAGGCGATCGATCGCAGCCGTGACTTCACGGCGCGGTTTCGCCCCAGAGCAACGCGAAACCTCGTTTTCCAATTCGCGGCGCCGCGTTTCGAACATTTCCGCCGCCCGATATAAGATCTGTCCGCGCAAGTAAGCACTGCATTTCGTCCAGCCCGCGACGGCATTTCGGGCCGCTCGCACCGCGTCACGAAAGTCCTTTCGCGAGGCACGGCAATAATTCGCCAGCACCTTGCCGTCTGCATCGCGCGCAGCGATGATGCGTCCGCTTTCACCACGCGCGAATCTTCCGCCAATGAAAAGTTTGTAGGTTTTCTGGACGGCCAGCCGGGTTGCTTGTTTCGGCATACACGTCAGGATTGCGCGGGCGGTGAAAAAAGAAAATGCTAAACAACCGGATGAAACCAGCTGATAAGATCTATGTTGCCGGCCATAATGGTCTCGTCGGCACCGCTCTTGTCCGGTTGTTGAAGGCTCGCCGTTTTAACAACCTCCTCCTGCGCTCGCGTTCGGAACTTGATTTGCGGGATGAACGAGCGGTCTGGAATTTGTTTGTGCATGAGCGACCGCAGCTCGTTATCTTGGCGGCCGCGAGGGTCGGCGGCATCAAAGCCAATATGGATGCGCCAGTGGAGTTTTTGGTCGAAAATCTCCAGATCCAAAACAACGTGATCCGCGCGGCATACGAAACTGGTGTGCGCAAACTCTTATTCCTTGGCAGCTCCTGCATTTACCCAAAGTTCGCATCGCAACCGATTTCGGAGTCTGCTCTGCTCAGTGGCCCACTGGAACCAACTAACGAGGCCTATGCGATCGCGAAAATTGCAGGTATCGAATTATGCCAGGCATTCGCCCGGGAGTACGGCTCAAATTTCATCTCCGCGATGCCGACGAATCTTTATGGCCCCGGTGACGATTTTGATCTCGAGACGTCACACGCCCTGGCTGCGTTGATGCGCAAAGCGCACGAGGCAAAAACGAGTGGGGCAGGGCACATGATCGTTTGGGGAACAGGCACGCCGCGCCGTGAGTTTTTGCATGTAGATGATTTGGCTGCTGCGCTCTTGTTTTTACTGGAGAAGTACGATTCGCCCAAAATAATCAACGTTGGCTGCGGCGAAGACATTTCCATTCGCGGCTTGGCGGAATTGATATGCCAAGTGGTGGGCTTTCAAGGTGAGCTGAAGTGGGATCCTTCAAAACCGGATGGCACACCACGGAAGTTGCTCGATATTTCCCGGATCAGGAGTCTCGGTTGGGAACCGGCAATTGCGCTGCGAGATGGGATCGCGCGGCTCTACCAATGGTTCCTTTCAAATTATGCGGAGCCATCAACTGCCGAGTTAAGATGAAATCGTCTTCAGTGCCTGTAACTGCCGCCGTCGCCGGCGTCAGATCTCTGCCGTGACGCCAGGAGCTACAACGCGGAACCGTTACGCGGTTGCTATTGCAAGATGAAAAAATTGCGTGTTGGCGTCGTGGGCGTCGGTCACATCGGGAGCAATCACGCGCGCATTTACGCGGATCTGCCAATGGCGGAGTTCGTCGCGATCTATGATATCGATCGGGCGCGCGGAAATGAAATTGCCGCGAAATACAATGCCAAGGCGGCGGACTCGCTCGACGAGTTCGCCGGATTGATTGACGCTGCTTCGATCGCGACGCCAACAAACGCGCATTTTTCGATCGCGCGCCATCTACTGTCGGGCGGCAAACATCTGCTGATCGAGAAACCGATCACCGAAAAAACGAGCGATGCACGCGAACTTGCTCGGCTCGCTGCTGAAAAAGGGCTGGTGCTGCAGGTAGGACATGTAGAGCGTTTCAATCCAGTTTTGAGCGCGCTGGAACAGCGACTGACCCATCCGCGTTTTATCGAAGCCCATCGCCTCTCGCCCTATCCGAATCGCAGCACCGAGATCGGCGTGGTCCTCGATCTCATGATTCACGATCTGGAAATCATTTTGCACCTGGTGGACGCGCCGGTGGAAAACATCGATGCGGTGGGAGTGCCGGTGCTCAGTCGCGGCGAAGATATCGCCAACGCGCGGTTGCGCTTTGCCGGCGGATGCATCGCCAATGTTACTTCCAGCCGCATTAGCCCGGAAAGGATGCGCAAGATTCGCGTCTTCCAGGAAGATGCCTATCTCTCGTTAGATTATCAAGGCCAGAGTGGCGAAATTTATCGCCGGGTCGATGGCCATATCACGCGCGAGCCTGTCGCGATTGAAAAGGAAGAGCCATTGCGGCAACAGCTCGCTTCTTTCGTTGATTGTGCGCTCACCGGCGGTGAACCGAAAGTTTCCGGCTCTCACGCCGCGGCAGCGCTGGAACTCGCGGTCGAAATAACGCGCCGGATCGCGGCGAACTGAGAATGTCCGATCCAGCGATCTATTTCGTCGCGGGAGAACGGAGCGGCGACAATCACGGCGCTGCGTTGCTGAAGGCGCTGCGGGCGCGCGCGCCGCAAATGCAATTTCTTGGGCGCGGCGGACCGAAAATGCGCGCCATTGCTGGTGGTAAATTTCGCGATTGGATCGATGACACCGCCGTTGTCGGATTGTGGGAAGTAATCCGCCGTTATCCGTTTTTTCGAAGAGAATTTCAGGCCACGATCTCGGAAATTGACGCGACCCAGCCAGGTGCGGTGGTGTTAATCGATTATCCGGGATTCAACCTTCGGCTCGCCCGTGCCCTGCGCCGCAAACGTTCGGCGTTGAAGATTATTTATTATATCAGCCCGCAAGTTTGGGCGTGGAATCGGCGGCGCGTTTCGCAAATGGCGCGATCGATCGATTTGATGCTGTGTATTTTTCCGTTCGAACCCGAGCTTTATGAGGAATCGGGGCTACGCGCGATTTTTGTCGGACATCCCATGATGTCGGTAGTAGGCGCTCCCATGCCCGTCATCGCGAGCGACAAATCCGCTCCGGCTCAACCTTCTGTCATCCCGAGCGAAGTCGAGGGATGCCGGGACGACACCTTTACGGAGACGCCGCGGGATCCCTCGATTCCACTGCGCCCGGCTCGGGATGACAATCTGATTGGTCTATTTCCTGGCAGTCGCGAGCGCGAAGTCAGGAAAATTTTCCCGGTCATGCGCGATGCCGCCGTAGAATTAAATTATGAAAATCCTGATCTGCGGTTTGCCGTTTCCGCCGCCTCCGAGCCGCTGGCAGAGTTGATCCGCGCCGAACTTTACGGCAAACACGCCACGGGAAAGTTTTTTATCGTTACAGGCGAGGCTCGTTCGCTGATGGCCCGGGCGAATGTCGGAATGGTGGCATCCGGAACCGCCACGCTTGAGGCCGCGTTGTCTCAATTGCCTTTTGTGCTGATTTATCGCGTCGCGTGGTTAACTTATTTGGCCGCGCGTTTGGTCGTGAAAATAAGATATCTCGGAATGCCGAACGTTTTGGCGGATCGCGAGATTGTTCCCGAGTTCATCCAGCACAAGGCGGAACCAAAAGCAGTCGCGGCCGCGGTGACGGGCTTGTTAACAGACAGGTCAGAACGGGCGCGTATGCTCTCCGATTTGACTGCCGTGGCGCAGCAGCTGGGTCGCGGAGCAGCCGGTGAAAATGCGGCTGATGCAATATTAACGGAGCTGCGCCGGCGAGGATGAGAACGATCTGGGATATCTCACGGCCGTTAAAGAATGATCTCGCGCCATGGCCGGGGGACACCCCGTTTCGCTATGAGTTAAGTTGGTATTTAAGCGAAACGTGCTCCGTCAATGTCGGCGCCGTCATCACCAGCGTGCATAACGGAACGCACGCCGATGCCCCCTTCCATTTCACTGCCACCGGCGCGACCATTGACAACGTTCCTGTCGAAAACTACCTCGGGCCGGCCGTCGTCATTGATCTTAAAGGAAAGTTTTCGCGAGCTCAAACCTCAATAACCGTCGCTCATCTAGAACGCTCCGATTCGCAAATCGCAGAAACGCGCCGCGTTCTAATAAAGACGAATTGTTTCCCGAATTCGAGTCACTTTCCCGAGTGGATTCCGGTACTCGAACCTGAAGCAATCGAATTGCTGCGGGAACGGCATGTTGTCCTGCTCGGGGTCGACGTTCCTTCCGTCGACCCGGTTGAAGCGAAAGTCCTGGCGAATCATTATGCTCTCAGCGATGGAAATATCGCCATCGTCGAGTCGCTCGATCTGAGCGAGATCGAAACAGGAGTTTATCAATTTGCGGCACTGCCACTGAAGGTGGTTGGCGGCGATGCCGCGCCCGTGCGCGCGTTGCTCTGGCGCGACTAATGGTGTCAGGAATGTCCGGGAAGGCAATGGTTTGCTTGGCCAGGTGAGGACCTATCGCCAGGATTTGCGATACGACATGGTGTTATCGCTTCAACCTCGAGGAAGAACGAACTTGATGGCTTAAAGCCATCAAGTTCCCAAATGCATGCTAACAGGTAAGCGGAATGAACGTGAGAGGAAGATCCTGACATTCGTTAGCATGCTAACGATCTCATTGTTCGCCATTTCAAATTTGCCCTGGACGCTCGACGACTATGATCAGGCGAAACAGGCATTCGTTTCCTACCAGATGATCGGCCAGCAACGCTGGCTCTATCAGACCACGCCACACGAAGGTATGCCGGGCAATCCAAAACGTCACTCCGTTAACCACATCAACACCAAACCCCCGGCGGTAGGCTGGATTTCTGCGGGGCTTTACGAAATCGGTCGCTCCTGGGATTTCGCGTGGCGCTTCCCTTCGTTCGCTGCTGCGCTCGCGCTGGCATGGCTGATTTTTCGCAGCGCCCGAGCGTTTGGCCATTTGCCTGCGCTGATCGCGCTGGCGGCTTTTGGCCTCAATCTCTTGAGCGTGCGATTAGCGACTCTGGTTCGCACCGACATGCCGCTGGCGCTGGCCAGCTTCGCGGCCGGGTTATTGATGTTGGAAAAAATCCGCACCTGCAGCCGCTGGAACAGACGTGATCGGATCGCGCTTTTTGCGTTGTTGACGGCGGCGATGTTTATCAAGGGTCCGGTCGTCTGGGCTTTTGTTTTACCGCCGCTCGTTCTCTATCAATGGCGAAGGAGATCGCGTCCTGATTTTCCAAACGCATGGAGCGGATGGACGCCATGGATCGCCTCTTTTGTCTTATTCTGTTTCTGGGTTGCGGCGGGAATTTATTTCATTGACGGATTTTACGAAGACGTGGTTTTGATCGAATTCGCCGGCCGTTTTCATGAGGGGATTCATCGGTCGCAACCACTGCTTTTCTATATCCCGCACCTGCTGCACAAGTTCGCCCCCTGGAGCTTGCTTGTCGTCGGACTGCTGGTGATGGCATTGCGAAGAACGAAGAGTACAACCGGCAAATGGCTGGCCCGGCTCTCTCCGGAGATGTTCTGGCTGGTTGCGTGGGTGGTCGGCGGGATCGTGGTGATGTCGTTGATTCCATCGAAGCGCGTGGATCGGATTTTTCCAGTGATTCCACCTCTTTGCCTTTTGCTGGCGGCGCAACTCGGGGCAACCGATGTTGTCCCGCTTCGTCGGCTGGCCGTCGGCAGTATTGTTTTCGCTGCGATCTTTACCGGCGCCTATTCGGGAATGCGAGTGATCGACGGCTATCGCAACAATCGTGATGCGTTGGTGAAGTTCGGCCGCGAAGTTCGACGGATCGCCGCCGCCGAACATTTGGACTACGAAAGTC
>JBKPQI010000166.1:0-9521 GCA_046733975.1 Verrucomicrobiota bacterium | reverse complement strand
ATTCGCGGCCGAGATGCTGGCGCTGGCCTGGGTTAGTTCTCTCTACCACGTTCTTTTTTCAGCCGATCCCCGCGATCTGTGCCGCGACATTTGCATACGCTGCCGTCATCGGTTATCTCGCTTGGGAAGCGCAGCCACGTCGCCCCAAGCCCGTGTCGCTGCCCAAACCTGCGGTCGCGCCCGAACCGAAACCTGTGTTAAAGCCATCGATTATTTTAAAGCCGCGGGTTCCGAAAACCCCGCCTCCGCCGGTTCCAGCGGCAGCGCGCGAACCTGAGAAACCTCAGCTTGAAGAAGGATTTGCCGGGACGGCCGATGTCTTCGAAACGAGCGTCCTGGTATGCGATTTGACTGATAAGTATGATCTCGCCGATAACCTCGAGCCGGCTGCGGCTGTGCGCGCCATCGCCAAATTCGGGCAGCGCGCGAGCGAGCTTTTGCTGAAAGCCGGAGCGCATCTGCATAAGGCCGATGCCGAAGGAGTAATTGCTTTGTTCGGTTTCCCGCGGCCATTGCCCGATCATGCGGAGAAAGCGGTGCATGCTGCCTTTGATCTTGCGCGGGCGTTCTCACAGGAGTCGCACGGAAGCAATGGCGACAGTGCATCAGGTGGCGGAGCGCATATCGGCATCAGCTCCGGAGCGATTATCGTGGCGCGCGCCGAAGGTAAGGGAGAGCTGTTGGTGCTGGGCGAAGCGGTGGAACTGGCGCGCCGTTTCTGCGTGGCCAATCGATTCTACGGCTCACGTATTCTCATGGGACCGCGCACCTTCGAGATGGCCAGCGCTGCGGTGGTGGCGCGCCCTATCGATTTCCTGAGCGGGGTGACAGCGCAGGAGCGACACGAGATTTATGAGCCGCTGGCGCCGGCAGCTGACGCGCCCGCGGAACTGCTCGCCCGGCGCGATTCCTTCTGGAACGGCGTCGTCCTTTACCGCGAAAAACGCTGGGCTGAGGCCCTCGGTGCATTCCAGCAAGCCCGTGGTGACGGAGGGCAGGACGATCCGCCGCTCAACCTTTATCTGCGCCGGCTCGAGCCGCTCGCCGCGATTTCTTTCATCGAATCTGAGCGCGTGTAGCGCCCGGGCCGATTGAAAAAAATCGAGTACCCGCCGGCACTGCGCACACTCATTGCGCAACTGCGGCAAATGCCCGGCGTGGGCCCTCGCTCGGCCGAGCGCATCGCGCTCTGGATGGTGCAATCGCGCGCGGATCAACCGGAACAAATCGCCGGAGCCATTTCCGCGACACGGACACAGGTGCGGCCGTGCAAGCTCTGCGGTTTTTTCGCGGAGGAAGAGCTTTGCGAGATTTGCCGGGATGAAACACGCGCGCGCGATCTTCTCTGCGTGGTGGAACAGGCGACCGACATTTTGCCCCTGGAAAAAACGAGCGCCTTTCGCGGCCGCTACCACGCGTTGGGCGGGCGGATCTCGCCACTTGATCACATCGCACCGGAAGATTTGCGCATCCGGGAACTGCTGGCGCGGACTGACCGCGAAAATTTTGCTGAGATCATCTTTGCCCTCGCAGCCGATGTGGAAGGCGAGGCGACGACGAACTACCTCGTCGATTTACTGAAAGGAAAATCGGCGAAGCTCACGAGAATCGCGCACGGTTTACCCGCCGGCGGGGGGCTGGAATCGGCTGATGAGCTGACCCTGTATCAGGCGCTGACCGGAAGACGGGAGCTGTAGCGGCGGTCTATGACCGCCGATCAGGTGAGCCGCCCATTCGGGGCTGGTAGAGCGCCGATGTCGGCAACTCGCCAACTGGCGGCGATAGCGGCCGCGCTCCTCGGTGGCTATGGAGAACCTCGAGTTGCTAATTTTGCTCCGCAAAAAGCTAGCCGTGCTGACAAATTAGCTCAAAGCAAGCGTCCGTTGCAGCAACGCGAGCCCTAAAATTGCGACGCTAAAAAGCGAGAGTGTAGTCCCAGTGTCAGGCGTGGAAAAGATCCGGTAGGTAATCGGCACCGGAGCAACCGGCAGAAAGCCGGGCTGACCATCGCTCGGAACAAAGATGGTGGCGCCGTTCTGAGTCTCTACCAAGCTCACCGAGTTGAAGTAGAAGGCCATCGGCAAACCTGTGTCGGCGAGAAGGCCAACGCTATCGTTTGAGTAAAGGAAAATGAGCTGGGTCAATCCTGTGTCACTGCTGGTTGCAGGGCTAAACCGAAGGACATCAGAAATATGACCGCTACCATCTCTCATCAGCACATCACCGACAGTGAAAGCGGCGCCTTCCTGCGGGTGCGTGGTGAAAGCTAAAGCGCTGAGCAAACCGCCGGGCCCGGGATCGGAGGTCAGCGTGCCGGCAAGCGGGATGATTACTCCATTTGGCAGCTCCAACTGCCCATTGCCATTTTCGTGGAAGCTAAAAGTAGGACCAACCGGCACCGCCTGCGCGGTGAATCCGCTTACCAGAAGCGTCGCGGCGGCCATCAGAGTCATGCAAATATGGGATTGTGTCATGGGGAACATTCTGTGGCGTTAGTTCTACTTGGGTCGCTCGCCGGCATTCGATTCTTTACATGATGGTGTCACGATCCTCATCAAGTTCTAACGGAATGGAAGACGCAAGTTCCGGCCGGACTTGAGAATCTTTAAGGCGACCGCCGAGGCAGAACGTGGAGTAGCTATTCGCCTCACAACTGTCTGAGCAAGCCGTTGTTGTAGTTGTTGAGGGTAGTCGCGTCATTCACCATCGCTTTGCTGATATTTGACATCGTTTTTACTCTGGCGGCTGCCTGCGAACTGGCTGTGCAACTAATCAGCGTGCGTGATGATGTCGCTGACTGACGTCGGGTCGGAGCCATGCGGTATATTGAGTTTGGCCGCGACAAGTTGGCGGGCTAGGATCATGTTGGCATCGCTGGTGTCGAGTTTTGAACATTTACGATACTAGAGCCTCGGATCGGCTTGCTAAAAGGTCGCTGGCAGAGTTGGACCAAACGCGCCAGTGACGAAAGTGGTGCCATTTAAGTACCAGATGGCGGTTCGGCGCGTGCTCGGATCAAACAAAACGTAATCAGGTTTCCCATCCGCATTAAAATCGGCAGCGCTTTGAAGTGTCCATCCAGCCGCCAGCCTGGGTCCGAAGGCGCCATTCACAAATGCCGTTCCGCTGAGGTACCAGACAGCTGTCTCCCGCGTGCTTGGGTTTAGAATAAGATAATCGGGTTGGTTGTTTGCGTTGAAGTCGCGCACATCAATCAGCGTCCAGCCTGCGGGCAAGGCTGGCCCAAACGCGCCGGTGCTATACGTGGTTCCGTTCAGATACCAGACGGCGCTTTGCCGGGTAGTCAGGTTGAAGAGCACGTAGTCGGGCTTGCCATCGCCATTGAGATCATTGGCTGCAATGAGTTTCCAGCCGGTTGGCAATGTTGGGCCCATGCTGCCCGATACGAAGGTCGCGTTATTAAGAAACCAGACTGCGCTTTGCCGGGTAGTGGCGTTATAGAGCACGTAATCGGGTGTGCCGTTGTGATCAAAATCGGCAAGTGCAATGACTGCCCACCCCGGGGGCAGAGTTGGCCCGTAGCTGCCGCTGATTATGGCACCGTTGCGCAAATACCAAACGGCGGTTTTCCGGCTCGTCGGACTAAAAAGCAGGTAGTCGCTAAATCCATCACGATTAAAATCGCCCGGCAGCAACGATAGCTGTGTGGTGGGTTCGGCAGCTGTAACCGTAATCGCTGGCCATGTGCCGCCATGGTTAAGCGGATAGTGCACACCACAGAAGTAAGGGAAACTGCCTACTGTTGGAAAAGTATGGGAATAGGTAAAAGGAGCACGATGAACTCCAGAGTTGAAGATGCCGTCGGCCTGGCCTGTATTCCCATCTCCCGAGACTACACTGTGATCATTATTATCAGCCCAAACCCACTGCACCGTGTCCCCCGCATGAATGGTGAGATATCTCGGAATAAAATGAGAGTCGCCGCTTAAGGCGACTTGCACCTGATAAGTTGCCGACTGCGCCGTGTAGCTGAAAAGGAAGGTGAGTATTGATGCGGCCACTCGCAGCGGACCGCCGAGACGCTTCAAAATACCTCCTTTATTGCCATCGTTCATTGCCTCTCCTTGCTTGACGCACGTTCACTGCGATACTCTTACCGCTGTTCCCTCAAACACTGCTGGAGCGGCCGCCGGCCCGGTCTGGATCATCCAGAGCTGCTTGCCACCGCGCGGGTCAACGAAAATGCCAAAGGTTGGCCCATTGCTGAAGGTGATAGTGCCAGTGCAGTCCGGCTGCACGGTGTACGTCCCTGTCCCACCGCTGGCGTGGATGATGAAGCCGTTAATGCTGACGGTGGCGAATGGACTGACAAGCGTGCCATCGCTGTTGAATTCGATCCCTTCGACGATGGCTTTTGGTTGCGCCATGCCCCCGACGATGTTCCAGCCCTGCGTGGCGAATAAATACAAGCCGTGCAGAGTGTGCACTCCGCAAGTGGGCCCGGGCGTCTGCGCCTGCGCCAGGCCGGATGTGCTCGGTGTCATGGCGGCCAGCGTGATCAACGCACATGCGAAAAACAGTGAGCTTACCTTTGCTCTTAGTCTCGTGCTCATAGTTGTGAATCCTTTCCAGGTTGAGGTTCCAAATTTTTTGCCTCTCAACCCGGTTCTAACGAGATGACTAGCCGAAGTTCCTGATTTGATTTGCGAAAACTCGATTTATTCTGCCGCTACGCCTTTCTCCTGCGTCTGGCCAAGCGGCGCCCGATAGCTGTTTTTACGCTTGTTTTAAAAGCAGAAATTTGGCATTCTCCTCGGTCGTGACCGAGCAGGCGAGAGGGGGCACTGTGATCGCGCCAGGTACCTTTGCTACGACGCGTTGGAGCCTCATTCTTTCCGCGGCAAACTCCGATCGCGATGAGCTAAAGGCGCGCGAAGCTCTGGCTGAACTTTGCCGCAGTTACTGGCGACCGATCTTCCTCTTCGTGAGCCGGGGCGGTTATTCCATGCAGGAAGCGCAGGATCTGACGCAGGATTTTTTTGTCATAATCCTGGAGAGCGATTGGCTGAAGCATGCCGATGAACATCGCGGCCGGTTTCGCTCCTTCTTGCTGAAGTCGCTCCAGAATTTCCTCAGTCACGCGCGGGAGAAAAGCAGCGCGGCAAAACGCGGCGGCAAAGTGGAATTCGTCTCCTGGGACAACTGGATGGCAGAGTCGCCCTCGCAACTATCGATGCCGGCGGAGACACTGGACTCTCTTCCGCCCGAGCGTCTCTTCGATCTGCGCTGGGCCGCGACGGTGGTCGAACAGGCGCTGCGACGTTTGCGCGAAGAATGTGAAAGTCGCGGCCGTTTACGTTTGTTCGAGACGCTAAGTCCTTATCTCACCGCCGAACGCGGCGATGCTTCCTATTCGACTCTGGCTTCTGCTTTAGAACTCGACGAAGCCGCAGTAAAAAAGCAGCTGCACAATTTGCGGCAACGCTATCGCTGGCTCCTCCGCGATGAAGTCGCGCACACGGTGCAAAATCCGGCTGATGTGGACGACGAGATTCGCCATTTGTGTGCAGTGCTGGCGCGCGCGGATCGGTGGTAGTGGAATGCTGGAAGGTTCCGCAGGCTGGCGAGTCAGCTCGATATGTTGCTCGTCAATACGTCTGGAACCTCGCGCTGATTTCACGTTATAACCCTTTAGCAGGCTCACGCCTTTGCTAATTCCAGTATGCTCAGTCTCGCGCAGTCGCTTTCAGGCCTCGAGGCGGGTGCCAATAAATGCGAACGGTGCGGCGCGGCCATGCGTTTGGACCATGGACTGTGCGTGAGCTGTTGCTTGAAGGAAGGACTGGAAGCAGAGCAACAAGACTCGGTCGTAGCCTTCGCAGCTGTCCTCTCCGAAGCTGACGTTCCTGACCGGCAGTGGCGCCTTGGTCATTACGAAATTTTAGAAGAGATCGGGCGCGGCGGCATGGGTGTGATTTATCGCGCCCGGCAACGTCACTCCCGACGCATCGTCGCAGTGAAGCGCGTGCTCAGTTACCACGCCGATTCCCACGAGACGCTGGCCCGATTCCGCCGCGAAGCCGAGGCGGCGGCTAACCTCGACCATCCGAACATTCTTCCGATCTACGAGGTGAGCGAAAGCGAGGATGGGGTGCCGTTCTTCAGCATGAAGCTGGCAACGGGCGGAAGTCTGCGCGCAGCGGCACCCACATTTCGCGACAAACCCCGCGAAGCTGTCCGACTTATGGCGAAAGTTGCGCGTGCCATTGAACACGCGCACGCGCAGGGCATTCTTCATCGCGATCTTCAGCCCGGGAACATTCTTCTGGATGCTCGCGGCGAGCCGCTGGTGAGTGATTTTGGTCTGGCCAAGTGGCTCGGAGAAGAAACCGATCTTACTCGGACGCTAACGACTTTCGGTACGCCAGGCTTTATCGCACCGGAACAAGCCGAAGGGCTCAGTTTTAGCGCGGCGGCAGATATCTATAGTCTTGGCGCCATCCTGTTCAATCTGCTCACTGGCAGGCCGCCCTTCATCGGAAGTAATGCGCTGTCGGTGATCGGACAGGCAGCTGCTGCGCCTGCACCGAAATTGCGCTCGTTTGTGCCGGGACTTGGCCGCGATTTGGAGACGATCGTTGCCCGCTGTCTGGAGCGCGATCCAAAGGCGCGTTATCAAAGCGCCGGTGCTCTGGCGCAAGATCTCGAGCGCTGGCTGGAAGGTCGTCCCATCCTCACCCGCCCGCTTGGCGCGCCGGCGCGGGTCTGGCGCTGGTCCCGCCGCAACCCGGTACTGGCCGGCGCGGCGACCGCGTGTCTGCTTCTCGCCCTTACCGTTGTATGGCTCTTGCGCGAGCAGTTCCGTGCTCAACCAAAAAGTCCGCCGCCGGAGAAAAGCATTGCCGTTCTGCCCTTCCAAAATCTGAGCAAGGAGCCGGAGAACGCGTTCTTCGCCGACGGCGTGCAGGATGAAATCCTCTCAAGCCTGTCGAAAGTGGCAGACCTCAAAGTGATCAGCCGGACGAGCGCGATGCAGTACAAAGACGCGGCTAAACGAAATCTGCGGGAGATCGCTCAGCAGCTGGGCGTGGCAAACGTGGTCGAAGGCAGTGTGCAGCGCGCTGGGAATCGCGTGCGGGTAAACTCCCAGCTTATCGACGCGCGGACAGACAAACATCTGTGGGCGCAAACCTATGATGGCGAACTCACCGATGTTTTCGCTATCCAGAGCCGGATTGCGCGGACGATTGCGGACCAACTGCAAGCCCGGCTTTCGCTAGGCGAAAAAGCAGCCATCGCGCAGGCGCCTACTACCAATCTTGCGGTCTACGAGCTTTATCAACGCGCGCTGCCTCTTGAATACGCATTACCTCAACACCATAGCGTGCTGGAGGGCATCCGTTTGCTCGAACAAGCAGTGAAGCTCGATCCGAACTTCATGCCCGCATACTGCGCGTTAACCAGAATGCATCTGACGCTTTACAGCTATGGCTACGATCATACTTCACGCCGGCGCGAACTGGCTAATGTAGCGCTTCAGAATGCCGAGCGCATTCGCCCCGATGCCGGCGAAGTTCATCTCGAGAGAGGCGGCTATTGGTCTATCGGCTTTAAAGACTACGACCGCGCGCGTGCTGAACTCGAACTCGCTCGCCGAGCCCTGCCAAACAATCCCAAAATCTACTTTCTGACCGGCTTGATGGACCACCGGCAAGCGCGTTGGACGGAAGCAACAAGGAACTTGGAACGCGCCGTCGAATTAGACCCGCGAGACATGGAGAACCTGATCTCGACGGCATCCCATTACCAAGGTCTTCAGCGATATGCAGAGGCCGTTCGAATGTATGAACGGGCGCTGGCTGTTTCGCCTCACGATTATCGCGCGCGAATCGCCCGCGCTTGGGTGCCGCTGAGCGAAAAGGCCGATATCCGGCCGCTCCGCGCGGAGATTGACGCAATTCTCAGGGAAGAACCGCAGGCCGCCCGAAAAATTGCTGAGACGCTCTATACTTGCGGCCTTTACCAGCGCGATCGCGCTACCAGTGATCGCGCGCTCGCTGCCATCCCTCCTGAGGGAATTCCTCTCGGCGTTACCAGCTTCCTTCGGCCGCGCGAGTGGTACGTTGCTTACACCGCCCGCACCTTCGGCAATGCCGAGGGGGCGCGGATCGCTTTTACCGCTGCGCGCGCCAAGGTAGAAGAAATAGTTCGAGAGCAACCCGACTATGCGGCAGCGTGGACTTTGCTCGGCCGCATCGATGCCGCGCTGGGGCGGAAGGAGGAGGCTATCCGGGAAGGCAAACGAGGCTGCGAACTGCTTCCCATGTCGAGTGACACTTGGGAGGGACCGAGACAGGTCCGCGACCTCGCCGAGATTTATGCGTGGACGGGTGAGAAGGATCTGGCCTTCGAATACCTTGAGCGCGCCGGCCGAATTCCCGGTCCTGACTACGGCGAACTCAAGCTGGATCCGGATTGGGATCCGTTGCGCGGCGATCCGCGGTTTGAAAAATACGTCGCCTCCTTCGCACCGAAACCGTAGCCAACAATACGAGGGACAGAGTCAAAGTACGGTGACAGGATGGGGGTGACCAATGTTGCGAGCGGGTGTTCTTCCGCGTACGTTGAACTTGCGATGTCGTGCGCCAAAATCGATTCCGCGTTGCACCAGGCCCAGAAGCCGCCCTGGATCAAAGTGCGGCTGCCATCAAACCCGGTTTTCTTTTCGACCAAGGCGCTGATTTCTGATCTGCGGCTGCACACCGTTTGCGAAAGCGCGCAGTGCCCGAACCGGTGGGAATGCTGGAGCCATGGCACGGCGACGATGATGATTGCGGGCGATCGCTGCACACGCGCTTGCGGATTTTGCGCGGTTACAACAGCGAAGCCGTTTGCGCTGGAAGAGGATGAGCCGCAGCGGGTAGCCGAAGCGGTGCGGCGGATGAAACTGAAGCACGTCGTCATCACCGCGGTGGCGCGGGATGATTTAAAGGATGGCGGCGCCAACCATTTTGCGCGGACCATCGCAGCCATTCGCGAGATGGACCCGAGCATCGTGATCGAAGTGCTGGTGCCGGATTTCCGTGCGCAGGATTGGTGCATCCAGATTGTGCTCGATGCCGAGCCGGACATTTACAATCACAACCTCGAGACGGTCGAACGTCTCACACCACTGGTGCGCTCGCGCGCGAAATACCACACGTCACTGCGTGTGCTGGAGAGGGCGAAGGAGCTCTCGCCCAATGTGGTGACGAAGAGCGGCATCATGCTCGGTCTGGGCGAGACGGAGCCGGAGCTGTTCCAAGCCATGGACGATTTACGCGAGACCGGCTGCGAAGTGCTTACGCTCGGCCAGTATCTGCGGCCCACGGCGAAGCATCTGCCGGTCATGGAGTATATCGATCCGGCCCGCTTTGCCGGTTACGGTGACATCGCGCGCAGCAAAGGCTTTCTCCATGTCGCTTCCGGGCCGCTGGTGCGCAGCTCCTATCACGCTGCTGATTTTCAGCCTGTCAGGTATTGACGACCGAGGCCCGGGTGCCGTTTAGCTGCGCTCTTCT
>JBKPQI010000165.1:0-3727 GCA_046733975.1 Verrucomicrobiota bacterium | reverse complement strand
CTCGCCATGGCCGACCCTTTGCCCGTAGATGGCAACAGCATCCGGGTTCTGCAAAACGGCGACGAATTTTTTCCGGCCATGCTTGAGGCCATTCGCTCCGCCAAAAAGACGATCAATTTCGAAGCTTACATTGTCTATTCGGATGAAATCGGCCGCACCTTTTGCAACGCCTTAGCGGAACGTGCGCGCGCCGGACTGGAGGTGCGAGTGCTGCTCGATGGCGTCGGATCGAGCTGGAGCCTCAACAACTCTGATGTGGACGCCATGAAGCAAGCAGGCTGCAAGTTCGCTTACTATCATCCCACACATTCGTGGCGGGTGGATCGGACAAACCGGCGCAGTCACAGGCGAATCCTGGTGACCGACGGAAGAACTGGATTCACCGGCGGTGTTGGGTTTGCCAAACAGTGGAGTGGTCACGCGCAAGACAAGGAGCATTGGCGCGATGTGCAGTTGCGGATGCAAGGACCGCTGGTGGCAAATTTGCAATCAGCCTTCCAGCAACATTGGGCCAAGACAGCCGGAGAAGAATTGACCGGAGCGGATCAATTTCCGGGGCTGAGCGCAGCAGGAAACATGAAAGCACAAATCGTGAGTTCGCATTCCTTTTCCATCGCGCCCGTGCCGTTGGTACAGGCAGTCGCGTTCGCGGCCGCAACCAAACGAATCTGGATCACCAACGCGTACTGCACTCCGACTCCTGACCAGGTGGAGCTACTGGTCAAGGCGGCAAAACGCGGGGTCGACGTCCGTATCCTGGTGCCGGGTGAAAACAACGATCAACCCTTAACCAAATCGGCCGGTCGAGGCGCTTATGGAAAATTACTCGAAGGTGGAGTGAAGATTTTCGAATACGAGCCCACCATGATCCACATCAAATCCATCGTGGTGGACACGCTATTTTCCATGATCGGCTCTTCCAATCTCGACGCGCGTTCCGCCGAAATTAACGAGGAACTCGATGTGGTGGTGTACGATCGCGATTTCAGCCGGGAAATGGAGGAGACGTTCAGCAACGATTTAAGTCACAGTCGCGAATACACCCTCGCGCAGTTCCGGCGTCGGTCGCTCTGGGAGCGAACCGTCGAATGGCTGGCCTATCCGTTCCGCTCGCAGTTGTAGATCGTCAACTCCGTCGTTCCGGGCGAACTCGAGGCATCCCGTGAAGTTATCTTAACGGTTTCGCATCCGGATCCCTCGACTATCGCTCGGGACGACGGAGGACCCAGCTCGTCTTTGGCCTTTCAGTGGTTAGCTCTCTCGGTTACTTTTCGCCCGCCGTGAATTTGCCAAACGATCTGGCCGCTCTGCGCGACGAATATTTCTCCGTCGGATTGCGCCGGATCGATCTCGATCCCGATCCCATCCGGCAATTCGGGATTTGGTTCAACGCGGCAGTGGAAGTGGGGATCCCAGAGGTGAACGCACTCGCGCTTGCTACGGTGGGGGAGAATGGCCAGCCCACGGCGCGAACGGTTTTGCTCAAGAGTTTCGATCCCGACGGCTTTGTTTTTTACACGAATTATCACAGCGAAAAAGGGCGGCATTTAGAAAAAAATCCGCGAGTCGGCATGATCATTCACTGGAAGGAACTGGACCGGCAAATTCGAATCGACGGCGTTGCCGAAAAAGTCTCGCGCGAAGAATCGTCGCGTTATTTTCATTCCCGCCCGATCGGTAGTCAGCTCGGTGCGTGGGTTTCGCACCAGAGCGAAGTGATCGATGCGCGTCGGATGCTGGAAGCCCGGCTGTCGGAATTGGAGGAGCGATTCGCGGGGCAGGAAATTGCCTGTCCCGAACACTGGGGGGGGTATCGCGTCAAACCGGCGCGCATCGAGTTCTGGCAGGGCCGCCCCAATCGTCTGCACGATCGTTTTCGTTACACCCGCGAAGGCGACTCATGGCGCATTGATCGCCTCTCCCCGTAAACCCGATATCTTATAGGGCCTACGCCGAGGATCGCAGATCGGCGACTTCGTCATCCGGAGTGATAGCCGAGGGATCCCAATGCGTTACCTTAAGGCTTTCACAGCGGGAGCCCTCAACTGGCTTCGGATGACCGTGTTACGCATCTTTTCCAGGCTTGTACCCTTCCAGCGCGATTTGCCACCCCAAGAATGAGCAGGGTGCAACCATCGCCTCATGATTGTCGACCGAAGCGATGTCGATGAATCCCGCCGCTTCCATACAGATTCGCAACGTTGATTCGTCAAACACCCGGTTGTGCACTGGGACCTGTTTCCGGTCTTTCAGATCTTCTGCGGTTATTCCTGTGGCAACCTTGATCACTCCCTCGTCCGGACCAAGGTCCAAACCGGGAAAACTTTTTCTTTCCAGCCACAATTGATTCGTGCCGCGACAATCAGGCACGGTAATCGTCACCCGGCCACCCGGTTTCAAGACCTCGAACCAGCGGACAAAACTTGCCTTCACGTCGTCGACATGCTCAGCCACGTGCCCGGCGTAAATCTCGTCCGCGCAACCGGATTCAAAACTCGGCAGGGTAGAAATGTCCTCATACCGGTCGGCTTTCACTTCCCGATCGAGATCGATGTTGACGTAACCTTCGCGGTAGAAAATCCAGCAACCGAGATTAAGTTTCACATGGCAAGATAAAACGCGCGAGCTTTCCAGCAATCAAGCTGGCCGCGCGAACGGGCCACGAAATTCGAAAGGTTTTTGTATGATTAATCCAACTGGCGACGAATTTAATGAGGAAGTCCCCACCAGCGCATCCGCTGATGTGGGCGCGTTTCAGGACCGGAACCGCGGCAACACCGGAACAGGGAGTGAGGCGTGGGAGCAAACAAAGGAAAAGGCGGACGCGATGCGAGAACGTGCTGAAATTTTTGTGCGACGGAATCCTATTCCGACTCTGCTCGGTGCTCTCGGCGTCGGTATCGCCATCGGGTTGGCGATCCGCTACGCTTCGAGCGCGGCCGGCCGGGAAGACGACCCACGCGAGAAGATCAGGGATGGCGCGCTCGGTGTTCTTTCACTGCCGTTTTTGTTGCCGCTCTTCAAATCGGTGAAAGCGAAGGCGGAAGATTCGGCCGATGCGATCAAGGAAGGCGTGGATCGGTTAAAGAACGTTAACGTCTCGCGTTATACCAAGCCGATGCGCAAACGCTGGAGAGCTTGGACGAAATAATTAGCGGGCGAGTGCAAGATGCGGCGAAATAGAAGCGCCGCGCATCACTGGTGAACCCCGAGGGTAAGTCGAGGGATCCCGTAGCGAAAGGTAATCCTCGGGATCCCTCGGCCGCGCTCGGGATGACCGCTATGGAAGAAGGCCCCGTCAACCCTAAGCGGCTGTAGAGCGCGCCGTCTCGAGCGCATCAGCTACCGCATTCCGCTGAGGACAGCGGACACTACCGATCCGAAAGCTACACTCAAGGGCAGCGACGGCGGTGAAAACGGCTAAAGCGTTGCGGAAACGATCCCGCTCATGTAACTCGTCATCCCGAGCATAAGTCGAGGATACCGTAGCGAAACGTTCAAGGTAACTTCCTCGGGATCCATCGACTAACGCTCGGGATGATCGATCTGTGTTCTCGCGTCCATGAGAAAATTCTGTTTTGTTCTCGCGTTCCTTCTGACCGCGTGCGGCGGGCATCAACCGCCCGCGTGGGATGCCGTCGCCGCTCGACAAAAACATCTGTGGGGCTACTACAGCGGACAGGTCGAAGCGCGCTGGGAAAACGATGGGCGCACCATGACGCTATTG
>JBKPQI010000164.1:0-28398 GCA_046733975.1 Verrucomicrobiota bacterium | reverse complement strand
CTCCGCAGTTCGGGGCTGTATCACGTGAGAACGTGACCGAATGAAAGGTCCCTCGCTTTGCTCAGGATGCGAGGCGCGAAGCCAAAGGCGAAAATTAAGTCCTCAAGCAACGGCTCGTCGGTTAATGTCAAAGACTTCGTTAAACGGATGCTGTGTTCGAATTGCTTTCCGCAGCTTAACGCATGAAGTTTCTCGTGAAAACCTTGCTCGCGATCCTTGTCGCACTTCTGGTCGCGGGCGCGATTCTTCTCACCAACCTGATTTGGTTTCGACCATGGAACCTAACACGCGAGGAAGCGATCGCCTACATGCTGGAGAAGACCGCGATGCGAGAAAAGGCGGTTACCGCCGAGGTCGGACGTTACATTGTCGATCCCGGCCAGGCCTGTGCTTACAAAGTTGGGATGCTGAAAATTCAGGAACTGCGGGAGCGGGCCCAACAAGAATTAGGCGATAAGTTCGATCAGCGCGAATTCCACGACGCGGTATTGAAGAATGGCGCGCTGCCTCTGGAAATACTCGAAGAGCAGATCAACCTTTACGTTCAGAAGAAACGGCAGGCGTCACCAAGCAGTCTCCGCTAACGAGTTTTAGAGGCGTCTGTTTACGTCGTGCCGAGCGACAGTCGAGGGATAACCGTAAGTCGATCGCTTCATAACCCGCAGATAGTAATCGTCCCAGGCCGCCGGAATACTTTCGCGCGCTGAGAAAGGTCCAGGCTGATAGGCACGCGACGCGATGCCCTGCTGACTCAATTCGCAGACATGCCAATCCTGTCGATTGGTCATATCCCAAAATTCGATCGCATCGTCAGGATTGAACTTCTCGTCCTGGAAAGCATCGGGATGAAAAAACCAGTCGCAAACAATGAGGGTGCGCTCGGGTGATTGCGGCCAAAGCTGATGCACCATCACGTATTCGGGGTGCAGGCTCAGCAGCATGTTGGGGAAAATCGAATAGTAAAATACCTGCTGCAGGTTCTCGATTTCTCCCACGAATGCAGCACAAGCATCTCCACTCATGGTCAGGCTTTTGCCGCGATTAATCTTCATAAATCCGCCGAGAAACGGACCATCGCGCAGATCGTTCTCGGCCGAATCGTACGGCGAAACCTTCTGCAATTGCGGATGCACACCAGGGCAGTGATAGCACTCCGAATAATTTTCGAACATCAACTTCCAGTTCGCGTGTACGTCATACTCGATGCGCCTGGCAGATGTCAGGATGGACATATTCCAGGGCGAAAATTTCCCGTTCAACGGCGCGAACCATTTCTCCAACGCAACAGGACCGTTCGCGAGATTCACGAAAATGAATCCGCCCCACAGCCCGAGATTCGCCGAAACGAGTGAGTAATCCGACTTATCGAATCCCGGCACCTCGTCCATGTGCGGCGCGCCGAGCAACCACCCCTCCAGGTTATAGGTCCAGGCATGATACGGACACTGAATCGCTGACGAATGGCCGCAAACCGCCGCGCCGGGTTGGTGTTCCTTCAGCCGGCTACCACGGTGCCGGCAAACGTTGTAAAAAGCTCTGATCTGTTTGTGCTGATCTCTGACTACTATCAAACTCTCGTTAGCGACAGTCGCGAGAAAAAAGTCGCCCGGATCGGGAATCTGACTTTGATGGCCGACTAGCAACCATTGTCTCGCAAAAATTTTTTGCTGCTCCCTGGCAAAAATTTCAGGCGCCACGAAATATTTTTGCGGCAGCGACTTCGCTCCGACTGGCATCGGAACGGGAACTTTACCAAACGCACGTGTTGCCTGCTTGTGCATGGCTGAGCATGATTCTAACGCGCAACCATTAACCGACAACTGCCAAGCTGCGGCGGAGGTTAAACCCGCAAAGCCCGAACCGGATCGATCCGCGTGGCGCGCCAGGCGGGCAGAAAACAGGCAACGAGGGCAATTGTTAACATGACAAGGAAAGCGAGGCCGAATGCGAGCGGATCCCGAGGGCTTACTCGAAACAGCAGGTTGCCCATGAGTCGGGTAAGGAGCAGCGCACTGGTTGCTCCGATAACAATTCCGGCCGCGGTCAGAATTAGTCCACGCGACATGACCAGCCGCAGAAGATCAGAGACGCTCGCACCAAGGGCCATGCGCAAGCCGAGTTCGCGTGTCGTTTGCGAAACCGAATACGACATGACCGCGTACAATCCGATTGCGGCAAGAAACAAGGCCATGCCACCGAAAAGCGCGATCAAGGTAGCCGCCAGTCGCAACGTGTAGCCTTTCCTGTCCACTTGTTCCTGCACGCGAAATGGAGCGGTCGGCGCCACATTAGCGTCGAGTGCCTGCACTTCTCGCGCGAGCGCACTTCGGATTGCGCCCGGGCTTTCGCGGGTGCGAATGAGGAGATAATTACTGACGAAGAAGTTTTGTCGTGCCGGTACATAGAAGAAAGGTCTCGGCAGTTCCAGCTTGTTCTCGTAGTTCACATTTTTGGCGACGCCGACAATGTGCAGCCAACGATCCTTAAGTCTGAATTGCTGCCCCACCGGATCCCGTCCCTGCCAGTATTTCGCGGCCATAGTCTCGTTTACGATTGCTACTGGCAACGCATTCTCGTCATCCGTGCGCTGGAACTCGCGCCCGCTTAGAATTGGAATATTTAACGTTTTGAAGTAGTCCTCCGCTATTTCCAGGTATGAGGAGCTGAGGTGCTCGTCCGGTCCGGGTTGATAGCCATCGATCTGCAACTGTGCGTCAGAGAACACGCCGTAACTAAACGGTATTAATCGCGTCAGAGTCGCCGACTCCACACCAGGGATTTCGCGCGTCCGATCAAGTAACTGAATCTGGAATGCTTTCGCACGTTCTAGGCTATAGCCCGCCGAGAACAAGTCGGCGCCCGATACAATCACATCGGTAGAGAAGCCGGGGCTCGTGTTCTGCAGCCGCTGCACGCTTTTCAAGAGTAACCCGGTGCCCGCTAACAAGACAAAACTCAGTGATACCTGAACCAAAACCAGACCAGACCGCAGTCCTGATCGGTTGCTCCCGGCGACAACGCCGCCGGCTTCGCTTTTTAGCGCGCCCGACAGATCCACACGACTAGCGTGAATCGCCGGCACCAACGCAAATAGCATCGTCGTCCCAAGGGAAATCGCTACGCTTACCAGCAGCACTCGCCAATCAATCTGGCCCGGCAAATCAATCACGATTCCGGCTGCGGGCGAGGGGAATGAAAGCACGAGCGCGTTGCGACACCAATAAGCGACAGCGATTCCACCAATCGCCGCCATCACTGATAGCAGCAGGCCTTCAGTAATGAGTTGTTTGGTCACGCCGCCGCCCTGCACCGAGTGCGAGGCGCATCGTCATCTCGTGCCGGCGCAACAACGAGCGCGCGAGCAAAAGATTGCTGACGTTGGCGCACGCAATCAGCAGCACAAAAAAGACGACTGCCATGGTAATGCCGAGGGTGGACGACATGTTGCCGGCCTGGTTGAATGGCGTTTTCCACAACGGCAAAAGGCCGAGGTCGTGACCGCGATTTGTTTCCGGGTACTCCTTCTCCAGCCGTTGCGAGATGGCGTGCAGCTCAGCCTCGGCTTGCTGACGCGTAACACCGGGTTTGAGAAATGCGTATCCCTCAATCCAGCGCTGACTGCGGTCCTCCAGTTTGTAGCCGGTCGTATCGAAGGTTTCCTGCATCGAAGTAGGCACCCAGAAGCTGAAGGAGTAACCTATGAAGGTGCCGTGAAATTTTTCCGGAGCGACCCCGATGATCGTGTGCTGAACGCCATTTAAATACTGCGTTCGGCCGATGATATTCGGATCGAAATCATATCGATCCTTCCATGTGCGATAGCTGATTACGGTAACCGGGTGGGCGTTACGGCCGATTCCTTCTTCCGGCCGGAATCCGCGGCCGAGGATTGGTTTGACTCCGAGCGCCTCGAAATAATTCGCCGACACAATTCCGCCGGACGCCCGCTCTGCACGATCGCCCACGCTTAACGTCGTGCCCATGATTTTATCGATGATGAACGACTCGAACAGTGTGGAATTTTTTTCGTAATCGAGAAATTCGGGATACGAGAGGCCGGTGTATCCGTTCACGCCGCGGGTGGTGGCGTTTAAGGCGAACATGCGGTCCTGGTGGGCGACCAATGGATATGGACGGACCAAAATCCCTTCGATCCAACTCAAGACCGCGGCATTGGTTCCGATTCCGAGTGTTAAGCAGAGTATCGCTAGAATTGAAAATCCCGGACTCCTCCGTAGCATGCGCGCGCCGAATCGCGTGTCCTGAACAAATTCGTCCGCCCAGCGCCAGATGCGTTGTTCGCGCGCTACTTCTTTGATTTGTTCGACGCCTCCGAATTCACGATGTGCGGCGTTGCGCGCCTCAGTTGGGCACATTCCTGCGGCGATGTATCGCTCGGTCAAAAGATCCAGGTGGTGGCGCAACTCCTCAGCCATTTCTGCGTTGCAACGGTTTTTCGAAAACACGCCCAACAAACGTGAGAACCAGGCGCGAACTTGCGGCATAACGTCATGCTCCTGACAAAACGAAATCGATTCCTTTGGTGATTCGAGACCAGTGTTCTTGTTCAGAGGCGAGCTGTTTTCGTCCGGCGGCTGTCAATTTGTAGTAGCGTGCCTTGCGATTGTTATCCGACACGCCCCATTCCGCCTTGATCCAACCTTGCGCTTCCAAACGATAGAGCGCGGGATAAAGCGAACCCTGTTCAACGCGCAAAATGTCTTTCGACATCTGGTGAATGCGATCGGCAATGCCAAGGCCGTGCCGCGGACCGTGCTGCAGCGCCTTCAAGATCAGCATATCGAGCGTTCCGTAAACGAGATCAGGTTTCTCTTTTGCCATAATGCTTTCGTTTACCTTGACAGTCTGGGTAAGAAGAATGTTCAATCTTTCCTAGACGGTCAAGGGGAACTACAGCGGCAGGCATTAGCCGGCTGCGGCATCAGCGTCATCGAGGGATTCCCCGCCGATGTTACCCCTACGCTCTCGCAACGGGGATGCTCGGGAAGACAGCGAAACAAGCGCGCACCCAACCCTGAGCGACGCGGGTGCGGTATTTTATAATAAACCTTTACGCCAGCACTGCTTGGTGAAATTCGTGCCAGTCGTCCAGATTGTTCAGGTTCACCGCATCCTTCGGCGCTGACGCATTGTCCGGCAGCTCGCACTTACGCAGGATCTCTTTGCGCGTCTCGTCATCGTGGTTATACCCGCGGACGGCCGCATTATGTTTCTCAATCGCCTGCGAGTTCAGTGACTTCGCGTTTTTCTTTACCCACGCTTCAAATTGCGGATAGCTCGGTTTGTTCTGTTTGATGTAATCCTTGACCGCCTGCTCCTCGAGCCCAAGAGCCGCGCAGGTCATTGCGTCATAACCTCGCCCGATCCCTGGATAACCGGGAGCGAGTTTACCCGCCGCTTCCAATGAGACTTTCTGCCACATCCGCGGCAGATGAAGAACACCAAGTGGTCCGGCGACGGCGGAACTGATTAATGGAACGTATGTCTCGCTCATAATAAAAGATGGTTGATTCGATTCTTACACCCGCACCAGACGCAAAGACAAGCCCGGGGCTGCGCGATTTCCGTGTCAATTTGGGCGCTTCGCTTTTGCGGCTAATGCTCGCTGAATTGCGAGCGCGTTAAGAATCTGCGGATTCCCCTGCGCCCACACATTATCGATGGCCACGCGCTTGAAACGCCATTTCTGTCCGTCGCGCACTAATTCGCAATCATAGCGATTCATCAAAAGCGCATGGTCGGATCCGCCGCGCGAGCCGTGACGCGGCATAAAATGCTGAGACATCACATAAGCGTACAACGTCGCCGAATCCTCACTGATCTCGATCTGCAGATTGCTGGTAGTGTGAGTGGTATCGAGCGGCCCGAGCAGCGGAATGAGAGCGTCGACAATGGCTTGGCGACCAGCGAATTTCGGAAACTTCAGCTCCAGCTTTTTGCCCGCAGGTCCGAAATCGAACACGCAATCTTCCGTAAATGCCGAGGCCAGCGAGTCGGCATCCCCATGATCCAAGCCGAACGCATAGCGATGCAGCGCATCTGCGATTTCATACCGGTCATTGGCAAGCTGCGCGAAGTCTAAACTCATGAGCATCATTCTAGTCGAGCAAATGTTCGTGGCAAAAGACACCTCGCTTGAGTAGGAAACTCGACAGCTTAAAGCCGTCGAATTTGTCTAGCCACACGTCTAAGCGGCAATTGAACGCATCCGGAGGATCTGCGCGGCTTAGCGGGTCAGGAGGGACGGTGACTCCCTGATTTCGAGAAAAGGTGCCACTTAATGGGATAGTCTTTCGGGAGAGGCCGCGGTTTGCGCACTCGTCGACGTTTGGCGATCCGACCTCGCGTTTGGCGCAATGCCGAGTGCGCGGCGCGTGGAAGGTTTTCGCTCAAGTGAACGATGTGAAACAGATGCGAGCAGAGTGGATGGTCGCGATTTGCTTGATAGAAGCGGTGATATCCGTTTGACCAATTAGTAAGCAAGCCAACGGCGCTGAGTCTCCTAAGCTCGTCTTGAACGGTGTGCAGCGCCAGCCCGCTCGAGCCGGCAAGCTGACGCACATATTGCTGATTTCCTGGCTCGGTGAACAACAGCTGTAGAAGTCTCGCCCTGACCTTTGGGAACAAGACCTCCAAAAGGGTGCACTTAAAACTAGGCATGAGGCCGATCAGAACTAGACGGCTTTAAGCCGTCAAGTTCCGAGTCGCGCGTTGTTAAACGAGCGACGGCTTTTTCATACGCAGCCGTCGTTTCTTGCTCGGAACTCACGGAAAAATTGAGGTCTCGAAGTAACCCGTCACCAATGTCGTAAATCCAGCCGTGGACCGAAAGCTCCTGGCCGTTCTTCCACGCATCACGCGCGATGGTCGTGCAACAGACATTCGCCGCCTGTTCAATCACGTTCAACTCGCATAGACGGTTGCAGGCTTCGACTTTCCCGCGCGTGTCCGTCAATAATCGGTCGTGTTTCTGTCGGACATCTTCGACATGGCGAATCCAGTTGTCGCTTAAGCCAAGCCGATCCCGCCGAAAGGCCGCTCCCACACCGCTGCATCCGTAATGTCCGCAGACAATGATGTGACGTACCTTCAAGATCTCCACCGCAAATTGCATGACCGACAAGCAATTCAGATCGGTATGAACAACGAGATTAGCGACGTTGCGGTGAACAAATACTTCTCCCGGCGGCAGGTCGACAATCTGGTTCGCCGGAACTCGGCTATCGGAGCAGCCGATCCAAAGGTAGGCGGGGGACTGTTGCTGGGCCAATTTCCGGAAGAACTCCGGGTCCTGTTGGCGAATGCGGCCCGCCCACTTCTTATTGTTATCAAAAAGATGATCGAGCGTGTGCATCCAAAGTGTTAATCAAATTTGTTGGATAGGTTTCCTTATTAGTGAAGCAGCGCCAGCAATACCGCAACGAGTAACACCGAGGCTGCCGCAATGAGACTCGCCAGGACAATGCGATCTTGAAAACGGGCGCGTTTTGCTGCCATGGCGTAAGGCAGGCGCGTGAAAGTGACCATGGCGTAAAGCGGCAGATATTTCCCGGGAAGGACGCCTTCCAGGAAATGATCGAGCTTTTTTTTCGCGCGAAAGACTGGCGATGCGGTTTTGTCACGCATCTCGATAAAGTTTTCGATGGCAAGATTTGCCAGCGCGTCGGCATCCTCTTTGCGACGGCCGAAATATTCCGCGAATGCGCGGTTCCAGTCCTGCGGGAATTCTCGCAGGCATTCGTCAAGCACGACGCAGTCTTCGAAGGCGGCGTTCATTCCCTGGCCGTAAAACGGAACAACGGCATGCGCAGCATCGCCGACCAGCGCAACCTTGTCCTTGAAGAACCACGGCGCGCAACGGATCGTCACGAGCGAACCGGTCGGATTACTTATGAAATCGTCGACCAAAGAAGGCATCAGCGGCACGGCATCAGGAAATTCCTCCTCGAAGAAGCGCCGGATTTCGTCGTCGGTCCTGGTGGTGGCGAAGCTTCGCGGTCCTTCGAATTGCCAAAAGAGTGTGCACGTGAACGAACCGTCGGGATTCGGCAGCGCGATCATCATAAAACTTTTGCGCGGCCAAATGTGGAGCGCGTTTTTTTCCATCTGCCATGAACCATTCGACGCTGGCGGAATGGTGAGTTCTTTGTATCCGTGGGCGAGATAACTTTCGTTGTAGGCGAATCCTGTAATTCGCTTATGCATCGATTGCCGCACCGCTGAAAACGCGCCGTCAACGCCGATGACGGCGTCGCCTTGTGCGGCGACCATCGTTGACGGCGGCACGGCCGAGACGGCCGCCTCTACAGACGAGGTTGCGAGATGCGCGATCGCGGTGTCGAGATCGACATCGGTACATCGATGATTGAAATGCACGCGAACATTTGGATAACGCTGGGCCGCTTCAATTACAGTGGTGTTAAGCGCCACGCGGCCAATCGAGTTGATAAATTTGTTCGGATCGCGGTCGTAAGGAGAAAAATGCACCGCGCCGGATTTACTATGGATCATACGTCCGCGCATGGGGATGGCGTGATGCAGCACTTCATCGGCGATACCGAGCTGTTCGAGCGCGTAAATTCCCCGCGTTGATAGCGCCAGATTGATCGAACGGCCGCCAATGATATTGCCTTCGCGCGGATCACCGCGGCGCTCATACAGCTCCACCTCGTAGCCGCGCTGGCCGAGGTAAGCCGCCAGCAATCCCCCGGCGAGGCCACTGCCAATCAGGACAAATTTTGCGGGCATGGATAAGAATTCTTACCGGCGGATGATACCGATATCACGGCTTTTATGTGGTTTATACCAGCGGCTTGTGGCTTCTACGGCCCGTTTGGCACCGTGACTGCTGCCCAAGGGCAGCATTACGATGAAATCCGAGTCGCATTCGCACGCACTTGAGCCACACGCCAACAGTCTTCAGCTGAAAGCCATTCTCGTGGTGGATGACGACCAGCAGCTGGCCTCGGCGCTGCAGTGGATTCTGGCGGACGAGAATTTTTTGGTCGATGTCGCCTTTGATGGGAGAGCGGCCCTCCTGAAGGTGAAAGCGCATGAGTACGACGCCGTGATTTGTGATCTGAAGATGCCGCGTCTGCGCGGAGACGATTTTTATATGCAGGCGAAAGAGCTGCGGCCTTCGCTAGCCGACCGGTTTATTTTTATCACTGGTTTTGCTACCGATGCACGAATCGCGCTGTTTTTGACCAAGCACGACGTGAAATACCTGGTGAAACCGTTCGCGATTCAGGGCCTCATCAATTGCGTCAAGCAATTGCTCCACTGATTGTGCGTCGCTGGGAGGTTAGGCTTCCAGCCTGACCTGGACGGCAGACTTCCAGTCTGCCGCAAATGAATCGACGAGCTGGAAGCTTGTCGGATGAGTCAACCAGGATGGCTAACTTCCAAACATGTTGCGTCAGCTGATTCTAGGCGCACGGTTCTAAGACCGAAATGCAAAAGGACGAGAATCCGATTCGAGGTGCTCAGCCGCCGGAAGCGATTGGCGCAGCGAAATTGCGCGCGCCAGATCGCGTAGCAGCCGGGATGCGAGCGGTGAGGGAAAGTTTGAAATTCACCTTTCGCGAGAGCGGTCTCACCCGCGGGCTCCGTGATTGGTTCAAAATCAACCAGAAGGACGGTTTTGCTTGTCAAAGCTGTGCCTGGCCGAGCCCGGATGTCGATCCGCATCTGTTCGAATTCTGCGAGAACGGGGTCAAAGCGTTAACGAGCGAAGCAACACGGAAAAGGATTACACCGGATTTCTTTCGTGAACATTCGATTGCGGACCTGCAGGAGCGAACCGACCACTGGCTGGAACTGCAAGGCCGGCTCGTGCATCCCATGGTCAAAGGGTCAGGCGCTACGCATTACGAGCCGATCGAATGGAAGGACGCCTTCACCCTGTTGGCGCGAGAACTAAATGCGTTGTCCACACCGAACGCCGCCGCCTTTTACACCAGCGGCAGAACGAGCAACGAGGCTGCGTTTCTTTATCAACTTTTCGTCAGGCAATTTGGAACTAACAATCTGCCCGATTGCTCGAACATGTGCCATGAATCGAGTGGCTCCGCCCTAAATGAAAGCATCGGGGTCGGCAAAGGCTGCGTCACGGTGGAAGACTTCGCGAAGGCTGACGGCATTTTCATTCTCGGGCAAAATCCCGGAACGAATCATCCGCGGATGATGACGACGCTGGAGCGCGCGAAGAAAAACGGGGCCACCATCGTCGCAATCAATCCGATGCCCGAACCGGGATTGATGGAAGTTGTAAATCCAAATCCACAGGAGTACTCGAACCCGTTAGCTTACGCCGCCAGGATGTTGTTCAACAAAGGGACATCATTGAGCGATCTCTGGCTGCCAGTGCGAATCAACGGAGACATGGCGGCGATGCGAGGGATCATGAAAGAGATGTTGGCGGAAGAGGAACGCGACCCTGGCACCGTCTTTGACCGCGCGTTTATCGAACAATACACCGTCGGTTTCGATTCGTTTGTCGACCATTTACGTGCTACTCCATGGGACGACATCATCGAGGGCAGTGGCTTGACGCGTGACCAGATTCGAGAAGCGGCTCGAATCGCGATGCGATGCAAACGCATCATTTGTTGCTGGGCCATGGGATTGACTCAGCATAAGAACGCCGTCGCGACGATTCAGGAGGTAATGAGTTTTCTCCTGCTTGGCGGTCACATCGGGCGGCCGGGAGCGGGTCCTTGTCCGATCCGCGGCCATTCAAACGTGCAGGGTGACCGGACGATGGGGATTTGGGAGCGGATGAACGATTCGTTTCGGGAAAAACTCGGACGCGAGTTCCAATTTGTGCCGCCGCAGGAAGACGGATGCGACACGGTTGAGACGATCAAGCAAATGCATGAGGGCAGGATCCGCCTCTTTTTCGGTATGGGCGGAAATTTTCTGGTTGCTTCGCCGGACACCGAATACACCGCTCGAGCGCTGCAGAGTTGCCGGCTAACGGCACATGTCTCTACTAAATTGAACCGGTCGCATCTAATCACCGGCGAGATCGCGCTGATTCTGCCCTGTCTGGGCCGATCCGAAATTGACCGTCAGAAATCCGGTGAGCAGTTCGTCACGGTGGAAGATTCGATGGGAATCATCAATGCATCGCGCGGACACGCCGATCCGGCGAGCGAAAATCTTCGAAGCGAGCCGTGGATTATTGCCGCGCTGGCGAAGGCAACGCTGGGAAAACGCACGACCGTCGACTGGGAGGGTTTGGCCGCCGATTACGATCGTATTCGAGACCACATCGCGCGCGTCGTCCCCGGATTCGAGGATTTTAACAAGCGAATTCGTGTCGATGTCTTCTATCTGCCGAATGCGCCGCGTGACAAACGCGAATTCAAGAACAAGGAAGGCAAAGCGAAGTTCATCATCTCAGATTTGCCGCGTCATGAACTTGCGCCGGGACAATATTTGATGACGACAATTCGCAGTCACGACCAGTTCAACACCACCATCTACGGTTTGAGCGATCGTTACCGCGGCGTTTATAACGGCCGGCGTGTCATTTTCATGAATGAAGAGGATGTGAAAGCCGCGGGCTTACAACAGGGGCAATTGGTCGATCTGACGAGTTATTACCGCAGCGAGAAACGGGTAGCGCAGCATTTCATGGTCGCTCCATTCCAGATTCCGCGGGGCTGCACCGCGACTTACTTCCCGGAAGGCAATGCCCTTATTCCAATAACAAGCTCGGCTGATCGAAGCAATACGCCGACGAGCAAGAGTGTTGTCATCAGTATTGCTCCGTCGATGGATACGACGGTAGCGGTGCAGCAAATTCGGCGGGAAGCGCGTGTGTAGTGCCTCGTCATCCCGAGCGATAGTCGAGAGATCCCGCTGAAGTTATCTTAAAGGTCGCGCAACCGGCCCTCTACTGCGCTCGGGATGACCGATTAGTCGAGAACAATGCGCTCGGTATGCGCGTAGATGTTGAACGCAGGCGGACGCAGAAAGCCGATCAAGGTCTGGTTGCATTCGCGTGCGAACTCCACCGCCAGGGTAGAAGGCGCTGACACCGACGCGATGATCGGAATTCCGGCAGAAAGCGCCTTCTGCATGATTTCAAAAGATGCGCGGCCGCTAACGAGAAGTATGTACTGTGTCAGTGGCAGTTCGTGGTCAAGAAAAGCCCGCCCAATCACCTTATCGACGGCATTGTGGCGGCCGATGTCTTCTCTGATCAAACGCGGCGTTCCATCCAGGGAGAAAATACCTGCGGCATGGATTCCACCGGTCCGGGCGAAGTCGCTTTGTCCCTCCCGTAATAAGGCCGGCAGTGAAAGCAATATTTGAAGATCGATGCGGACGTCTTTTGCCGGTTTGATGGGCGGAAAATTTTGTCGGATTGCGGCGATACTCTCTTTGCCGCAGATACCGCAGCTCGACGAAATCGTACCGAAACGCTGGGGCGCGTTGAGTTTGATTGTGGCACCCTCGCCGAAACTGACGATGATGATGTTGGCCTTGTTTCGCGCGGTGGTCGGCCGCGAGAAATTAGTCACCTGATCCCTCAATCGAACAATGCCTTCGGAAAAAAGGAAGCCGGCAGCCAGTTCTTCATCATGCCCGGGCGTCCGCATCGTTGTTGCAACGGTCCTGCGTCCGATTCGAATCTCGAGCGGTTCCTCAACCGTTAGATCGTCGCGCTGGTATTCGAGCGTGCCGCCCGGCTGTCGTCGAATAATTTTACCTGACTCGATTCCGTCTTCTTTCACTGGTTTGCTGGCGATGTTATTATGGTGCTGATGGAAATCTGTCACATTTACGTTTCCAGTGGGCATAATTTTGTTGGCCACTATGGGCTGGAACCCGATGAGTTTCCGATGATCGAGGTGCAAGCGGTCGAGTGTATTGCCCGGCGAGGGCTGGTGGGGGATCGCTATTTTGATTTCAAAGCAGACTACAAGGGACAAATCACGTTCTTCTCGCTCGAAGTTTTTGAGGCGCTGTGCGGCGCATTGCGAGTCGATGGAATTGCGCCCAGCGCGGTGCGGCGAAATGTTTTCACCCGTAATGTGGATTTAAACGCATTCATTGGCCGCGAGTTTGACGTGCAGGGCGTTCGTTTTTATGGAACCGAGGAGAGTCGGCCGTGCGATTGGATGAATCGTGCGCTCGCGCCGGGAGCTAAAGAATTTCTGAAGGGCAATGGTGGTCTGCGTGCGCGCATTTTGGCCGACGGCACATTGCGTTCGACCGCGCGCGTTCCGGAATTGGTTGAATGAAAATCAGCGCCGTTCTGCTCGCTGGCGGCGAGTCGCGGCGGATGGGGCGGGACAAGGCGACATTCGTTTTTCACGGAAAACCGCTTTGGCAATCTCAACTCGAGCTGCTGCGAAAATTGCACCCGCTTGAAATCTTCCTTTCGGCGCGGGTTGATCCGTCATGGCGGCCGGCAAACGTAAAATTTGTTCCCGACCAGTCGCCATCGCGTGGCCCTGTAAGCGGGCTGGCGGCCACGCTGATAAAAATTCACGCGGACCATCTGCTGGCTCTTGCCATTGACATGCCGTCAATGACCGAGACTTTTTTGCGCTCGCTTTGGGAACGGAGGAAGCCTTCGCGCGGTGTCGTGCCAATGATCGGTGACCGCGTCGAACCACTGGCTGCGATTTACCCGAGAGACGCCGCTAGTGATTTCATGGCAGCTCTCTCCGGAACTGACGTTTCGCTTCAATCGCTGGCAAAGTCACTTGTTGGCGCTGGCAAGCTACGTCTCGTTAGCGTGTCCAGGGAGGACGAAAAATTGTTTCAGAATCTGAACGAGCCTGCCGATGTCGCTCACATCCGGTAACAGCTTGGCATCACATTGTCGAGGGAACGGCGTAGAGGCGCTCCCGCCGGCCTGCCTTTGGTAGGTTCCGCGTTCGGCACAAGCGCCGCTACAACATGTCGCGGCGCACAGAAGGGAGCCTGTCTACCGTCTGCCAGCACAGTTCTATTTCCGCCGCATTCCGAGAATGCTGACAAAAAAACTGGAGAAGACAGTCTGAAATCCGAGCGCGACAAGTGTCGCACCAGGCACGACGAACCGCATGGTGTAGGCGTAGTCCAAATGGCCGAACCCGGTCGACCACCATTGCCGAATCGCAGCAAGGAGTAACAAACCACCAGCGGTAAGCGCGAATGCCGCCACGACCAAGCCCCGTTCCAAATTGACCAACTCAAAAAAGCGTTCCAAGTGCCGGTCTGGCGGAAGAAAACCTTCAGTCACAGCAAAGGTTTTGGCGAAAACAGCAAAGAGAATGCATTGGTAGCCGCAGAGAATTGCGAGGCTGGCGAACAGAAGAGTATGTGCGTCGAAGCTTCCGCGTCCGACGCTCAGGCCTGGCATTGCGACCAAATATCCGAGGAGACCGAAGGCGATGAAAATCGCGCTGGGAACTACGAACAGCCAACGCGGGCTGCACATCAGAAAATATCGAAACGTCCGCCAGCCATCGCGAAACGTTTTCAAGTGCGGCGCGTGCGACGTGCGGCCGTCCGGGTGAAGAGTAATCGGGACCTCGGTGATTTTTTCGCCGAGCAAGCTGGCTTTGATAATCATCTCGGTGGCGAACTCCATCCCGGTGCAACGTTGCTCGAGTCGCTGGTACATCGCTTTGCTGAAGCCGCGCAGCCCGCAGTAAACATCGTGCACCGGCGCTCCGAACCATTGGCGCACCAAAAAAGAAAAGAACGGATTGCCGATCCACCGATGTAGAAATGGCATCGCTCCGGCCTGAATCGAACCGCCCCCAGCTGGGAGTCTGCAACCCTGGACCAAATCAAAGCCGGCTCGAAGTCTTTCAACAATCTTCGGGATCTCGCGGAAATCGTAACTGGCGTCGGCATCGCCGATGATTACCAATCGTCCCCGCGCTGCCGCGATTCCTTCCATCAATGCATTTCCATATCCGGCTTCGTTGACAAGGACGACACGCGCTCCGCCTTTTTCTGCAATGCTTCGAGAGGCATCAGTGCTGCCATTGTCGGCCACGACAATTTCGCCGCAGATTTGATGTTCCTGGAGAGCTTGCCCGGCCTTTTCAATACAGCTGGCAAGGGTCTCCTCCTCATTGAGGCAGGGAATGACTACTGAGACTTCAATTGCGTCAGTGTGGCATTCGGCCTGCATTGAATCATCTTAGCACTGATGAGTTTCATTGATGGTGACAAAATCCTGCGGAAAGGATGCACAGCGGCTTCGCTACTGTGTAAGAGTAGTTAGCGAGCAACAGACCGCTCTCGCAAAATGCATCTTCATCAGCTGATTTATTGCATCATCCTGATTGGAATATTTGGCGTGATTGCGAAAACAATGCCGCCGAATTGGGGAACGCGTTGGGAAAAGTTTGTTTGCATATTCTCGCGTGTGGCCCGGCACACAACGCTAAGCTGGGTTGGATTCGGGCTGTTGGTCTTAATTCTCCGTCTAGCGTTACTTCCAGTCTGGCCGATCCCGCAGCCGACGGTTTACGATGAATTTAGTTACATCCTTCAGGCTGATACTTTCGCACATGGTCGTCTAACTAACCCGCCGCACGAATTATGGCGGTTCTTCGAGACTCCCTACATTATCCAGCAGCCAACCTATGCTTCTCGTTACCCGCCCGCGCAAAGCCTTGTCATGGCTGCCGGTCAGGTAATCTTCGGTCATCCGTGGTTCGGCGTCTGGCTGAGTGCCGGTGTGTTAGCCGCAGTTCTCTGTTGGGCTCTCCAAGGATGGTTGCCGCCAGGTTGGGCTCTTTTCGGTGCAGTGATCGGTCTGGATCTTTGTCTGTTTAGCTATTGGATGAATAGCTACTGGGGCGGCGCGGTGACTGCGATTGGCGGTGCGCTCGTTACCGGCTCGCTCGTTCGAATCACGCGCCGAAAACAATGGCAGTATGCCTGGCTCTTCGGAATTGGCGCGGTTATTGTGATCCTGGCGAGGCCATTTGAGGGATTATTATTGCTTGTCGTCGCCCTGATTGCTCTTGGCACTGCTACTCGGAGCGCGCGCGTCTGGCTGCCCATCTTATTAATAGGTGCAGCCGGCGCGTCCTGGCTCCTTTATGATAACTACCGCGTTACCGGTGATCCGTTGCGTCTTCCCTATCGCCAATACTACCAACAGTACGAAACTGTGCCGCCTTTCTCGTTTATGCCGTTGTCTGAAACCTCACCGGAGTTTCGCCATTTCGAAATCGAGCGCTGGACAAGGGAGACATACGATCGCGTGCGCAGTTGGCGCGTTTTCGTTGATCGTCCGCTTGATTGGCTCACGCTGTTGCGGGTTTATTATGGAAACCTCATCTGGCTGCTCCCACTGGCTGCGTTCGCACCGCTTTTCTTCCAGTCCCACACGACGCGGTTTGCGGCGGTGGTGATCGGCGTGATCGGCATGGCGTCGTTCTTCGAGATGTGGTGGTATCCACATTACGGAGCAGCATTCCTGACTGCGCTTTTGCTTCTCGCGACCCAGTCGATGCGCTACTTGAGAGTCTGGAAAGTTAATGGACAGGAGATCGGCCAATTTCTAGTTAACGCCATACCGGCGACGGCGCTGCTGCTTCTCCTGATGTCCAGAGGCGAGGGTGTTGCGACTGGCCGCACGGGCGACAACTTTCGATCAAGCAACGTCGCGAAGGGAGACATTGAGCAGGAACTGTTGAGCCAGCGTCCCGGCCGCCATGTAATTCTGGTGCGGCATACGGCGACGATGATTCATCAAAACGAAGGCTGGGTGTATAATCCGGCGGACATCGACGCTGCTCCAGTGATCTGGGCGCAGGACCTGGGGGAGCCGGCAAATGAACAAATACGCCGCTACTATCCGGACCGATCCTTTTGGTTGTTCAGACCGAATGAATCAATGAACCTCACGCCCTACTAGCTGTCTTGTGCGCGATAGCACTCTACGTCAGAACGGGCGGTCTCTTAGCGCCGAAGTTCGCTAGCTGTCGTGCTGCGTCAGAATGTTCGCAAACCGCCAAACTTCATGAAACGTGTTGTAGAGCGGGGTAGGCGCAACACGGATCACATTCGGTTCGCGGAAGTCGCATTTCACGCCGGCGGTTTCGAGTTTGCCGAATAATTCTTTCGCGCGCTCGTGAACGAGAATTGAAACCTGGCAGCCGCGCTCATTTTCGTCGCGCGGTGTAATGACCTTGTATTTCGCTGACCGACCGTCCGACTCGGACTCTAACAAGAATTGGAGGTAGCCCGTCAATTGAATGGATTTTTCTCGCAGCGGCTTCATTCCGCCGGCCTTGTCGAAAATAGCGAGCGAAGCACGCAACGGCGCCATCGCCAGAATCGGTGGGTTACTGACTTGCCAGCCATCGGCCGATGGGACCGGAATAAATTCCCGCTCGAGCTGCATCCGGAAACGGGTAGTGGGGTCATTACCAAACCAACCGGCCAGTCGCGGCAAATCCGTATTAGTGGCATGTCGCTCGTGGATAAAAGCGCCCGCCACCGCTCCCGGACCGGCATTCAGATATTTGTAGGAACACCAAACCGCGAAGTCGACATTCCAATCGTGTAACGAGAGCGGGACGTTGCCGATGGCATGCGCTAGATCGATTCCCACAGTGATTCCATGCTTCTGCGCCGCCGCCGTGATCGTCGGAATATCGAAAAATTGGCCAGTGAAAAAATTTACGCCGCCGATCAGCACGACTGCCAGCTCGGGTCCGCGTTTTCCAACCAAATCGAGAATATCTTCGGTTCGCAAGGTCAGCTGGCCGTTCCGCGGACTCGCCAGGATTAATGCTTCCTTCGGATCCAGCCTGTGATGACGAATCTGAGTTTTGATCGCATAGGTGTCGGAAGGAAATGCGGGATCCTCCATCAGGATTTTGAAGCGCGATTTCATAGGCCGATAGAAGGTGGCCATCATCAGGTGAAGGTTGACCGTGAGGCTGTTCATGCAGATGACCTCATTCGGCTTCGCGCCGACGAGACGGGCGGCCTGGTCGCGCACATTTTCGTGGTAGGAATACCATGGCGTTTGCGCGTTGAGGTGTGCGTCAACACCGAGGGTGGCCCAATCCGTCAATTCCTGCTCGACGATTTGCCTGGTCGACTTCGGCATAAGACCGAGCGAATTGCCGGCGAAATAGATCAGCGGTTTACCGTTTTTATCCAGGGGGAGATGAAACCGCTCGCGAAAAGATCGGAGTCGATCTTCAGCATCCGATTGCTTGGCAAAGTTCTCGTCAGTTGAAAACTGCATAGAGATAACCGCAGATTACGCAATGTGGCGCCGGCTTCCAGCCTGTGGGGCTAGGCAGGCGTCTCGCCTGCGCTGGTTCGACAGGCAGGATGCCTGTCTTCCCCGCAGCCAGCCATGTGGCTGCGCCGATAGCAACCGACGCGGTTGCCCTACAGTTACGCGCAAGCCACACAGCGGGTCGACAGAACCGATTTACATCAACTGCATAGTCATGGTATGGAGGGCTGCATGTCGACGACGCAATTTTCCACAACGCGCTCGGTTTGGATCGTTGTCTGCATGATGAGCGCTGTAATTCTCGGCACAGCGACAGGAAGCAATGCCGCGGACGCGTCGCCCGACAAAAGACGGATCGTTATTGCAGCGAAAACATTATTCGACGGCCGCGGCAAGGTTTTGCGTGACACGCGCATCGTAGTTGAAGGATCAAAGATTGTTGCAATCGACCCAAACGCTTCGCCGGTTGATTACGATTTGCGTGGTCTCACGGTCATGCCGGGTTGGATCGATTCACACGTTCACATCACCTGGAGTTTTGGACCGGACGGTAAGAACGCGGGAGCTGACCAGACGACGCAATTCGCCGCCTACCAGTCGGCCTCGAATGCCTGGCGCACACTAATTGCGGGTTTTACGACCGTGCAGAGCGTTGGCTCGCCTGCAGACGTCCCGCTGCGGGACGCCATCGCCAAGGGCCAGATTCCGGGTCCGCGCATCCTCACAGCCGTCGAGCCCCTGGAGGGAAAGCGGGAGAAGACGGGTACGCCGGACGAGATTCGCGCGTTTGTGCGCAAGCAGAAAGCAGCCGGCGCAGATCTGATCAAAATTTTTGCCTCCGAATCGATACGCAAAGGCGGCGGAATGACTCTGTCACAAGAACAACTCAATGCCGCCTGCGATGAGGCGAACAAAATCGGGATACGCACACTCGTGCATGCTTACAAAGATGCCGTGCGGGCGGCCTCGCTCGCCGGCTGCACCGAGGTCGAGCACGGAACCATGGCGACCGACGACGATCTCAAAGTGCTTGCTGAGCACGGGACCTATCTCGATCCGCAAGCTGGACTCGTGATCGAGAACTACATGGCTAATAAAAGTCGCTTCCTTGGTACTGAAGGATATACCGAAGAAGGTTTCGCTGCGATGGAGAAAGCCGTAGAGCTAGACCACGATATTGTCCGCCGCGCGGTAAAAACTCCCGGCCTTAAAGCCGTGTTTGGCACAGACGCAGTGGCGGGCGCGCACGGCCGCAATGCAGAAGAATTCATCGATCGCGTACGCGATGCTGGAGTCGAACCGATGAGCGCCATGGTTTCGGCGCAGTCGCTGGCTGCGGAAGCGATGGGTCTCGGTGATCGTATCGGGTCGATCGCCTCGGGTTACGATGCCGACATCATAGCGGTCGAAGGCGACCCTATTAACGACATTACCGCAGTACGGCGAGTTGCCTTTGTCATGAAAGAGGGCGTCCTTTACAAGAACGTCGCGCGCGAGGCGATCGCGAATGGGAGCGCGCCGCCTAAGGACCGATGTAATTAGGTCAGATACTGTAGCCACCGCGCTCTGCGCCGTGCCGCATCGACAGGGCGAGGCGCCTGCAATCATACAGCTCCAGCTCACTTCGGCATTTCCATGAATTCAACGGTTGTTCCGTCGGGATCGCGAACGTAGATCACTCGTTTGCCGGTGTTAGGACCTACTGTGATCGTCTGCGGTTTTCCGGCTGCTTTCCAAGCAGACGCCGCGATTGTATCCAGAATCGCGTCGAGATTTTCGACCGTAAATGCGACGTGCATGTGACCGAGATCGCACGGTCTGAGATCAAATTGTCGCTTCCGATTGTCGGGTGCTGAATATTCGAGCAACTCGATTTTGTGACCGTAGCCTTTGAGCACGGCGATGGAAATTTCAGCACCGCTGACACCGGTAACTTCGCTGGCCAGCTCGCCGCTCTGATGCGGTCGATGTGAAAGTTCGAATCCGAGCACATCGCGCCAGAACACGAGCGAGCGCTCGAGATTCGAGACCGTGATGCCGGTGTGATCGGCGGCAATGATACGAAATGACATGACGGGAAATGTCCAACGCTCGACATCCAACGTCCAATCCCCAGAGTTATTTGATCGCAGCAATCACTTTGAGTTCGATCGCGATCGGTGTGGGCAAGGCCGTGATTTCAATGGTCGTGCGCGTCGGATTTGGTTTGCCTTCGCCAGCGAAATGTTCCGCATAGAGTTTGTTGTAGATCGGAAAATCTTTTTTCATGTTGGTTAGAAAGACGGTGACATCGACGATGTCATTCCAGCTCGCGCCGGCATCCTCCAGCACTAACCGAACATTTTCAAAAACAGCGCGACATTGTTTTTCGATGTCGTAACTCACAATGTTACCGGCACCGTCGAGCTTCACTCCAGGAATCTCCTTACTGCCGCGGACACGCGGTCCAATCCCGGAAAGAAAAAGAAAATTGCCGACACGCTTGGCGTGTGGAAACGCTCCTACTGGTTCGGGGGCGCGAGAGCTTTCGAATGTGTTGGCCATGTCGGCACGCAATTGTAGGGCAGCCGCTCCGGCTGCCAATCCGAAATGATGGCAAGCGACGCGCTTGCCCTACAATTTAACCGCAGAACGACACCGGCATCGTCAACAATGGTCGGGTTCGGCGATTACGTGCAGTGATGCGAACCGTTTCGCCGACCGCGCGTGAGCTTTCATCGCCTCCACCTCGCGATTGCGAGCCGGCGCATGCCTGCTGAGCGAACTTAATAGTTCTTGCGCGGCCGCGGTCACCTTATCAACCGCGCGATTGAAAGCTTCCTCGTTTGATTTCGATGGCCGGGTGAAACCGCTCAGCTTTCGAACGAACTGGAGGGCGGACGCGCGAATTTCCTCTTCCGTGGCTGGCGGCAAGAAATTGTGAAGTGTTTTAATATTTCGGCACATAAGATTGAGTGATGATTTCGCAGTCTAGCAGGACGGCTGACAAATTGAAACTGGTGTACTGTCCGTCTGCTTGCGACGTTTTTGAGTTGGAGCAAGAGTCCCTTGCTCGATGTCAAACTATAGCAGCGTAGCCGCCTTACGTTGGCACCGCCCGGCGGAGCGGCCGATCTACCTACCCGCCCGCAATTGCGCCCATGATGAAAAACGGCTCACTTCCATTCGTGATCGCCTCAGGCAATGGAATGTCGGACGGGTCATGCGAAATATCTTCACCGCAGACGAAAAAGCGAACGAGCGACCGACGCTTCTGCGTATTGTGATCACGAATAGTTCCCCGCAAGGCGGGATACTTTGCTTCGATTGCATCGATGAGAGACTTCACCGTTGCGCCGCCATTGAGATCGATCTCAACCTCCTCGGCAACTTTCGCCAACGTGCGCAGGTGATGAGGGAGAACGACGCGAATCATTCTTGAAACCCCAAGTTCCAAGCCCCAAGCAGCAGAAAAACTCCGAGCTCCAAATTCCAATCACCAATGCGCCGTCGACCGTTCGTTGCCGACAGCTCTGCCTTTTGGGGATTGAAGCTTCCCTGGTGCTTGGTGATTAGTGCTTGGTGCTTTCTCATGTAAGCGTTTGCACCTCGACCGACAGCACCGCGGGAAGATCGCGCACGATCGCCTCCCAATTATCACCCTCGTCCGCCGAGGCGTAAACCTGTCCACCGGTCGTGCCAAAATAGATTCCGCACGGATCGAACGAATCCACACACATGGCATCGCGCAGAACGTTTACATAGCAGTCCTTTTGCGGAAGACCTTTCGTCAGTTCTTCCCATTCGTTCCCTCCCGTTCGGCTGCGATAGACGCGCAGTTTGCCATCAGGCGGATAATGCTCCGAGTCGCTCTTGATCGGAACGACGTAAATGGTTTCGGGATCGTGCGCGTGCACGTCAATCGGGAATCCGAAATCACTGGGCAAATTTCCGCTGACTTCACGCCAGGAATCCCCGCCGTCGTCGCTTCGCATCACGTCCCAGTGCTTTTGCATGTAAAGCGTGTTCGGCTTCGACGGATGCAGGGCAATCCGATGAACGCAATGACCAACTTCTGCGTTCGGATCGGGAATATATTGCGAGTGCAAACCCTTGTTGATCGGCTTCCATGTTTTGCCGCCATCGTCGGTTCGGAATGCGCCCGCCGCCGAAATCGCGACAAACATTCGCTGTTGATTCTTTGGATGGATAAGAATGGTGTGTAAACACATTCCGCCGGCGCCGGGCTGCCATTTTGGACCGGTGTCGTGGTTGCGCAGTCCCGACAGTTCTTTCCACGTCGCGCCGCCGTCGTTGGATTCAAATAGCGCGGCATCCTCTACCCCGGCGTAAATGTGATCGGGATCATCCAGCGACGGCTCCAGGTGCCAGACGCGTTTGAATTCCCACGGGTGTTGCGTGCCATCGTACCACTGATGCGTGCCTGCTACTCCATCGTAAACGAATTTGTTACTTTCACCCATCGGCATTCCTTCCGCGCTTGTCGTGGGACCTCCACCTGGCGTGTCCCATGCCTTCCCGCCATCGTTGGAGCGCTGAATGATTTGCCCGAACCATGCGCTCGTTTGTGAGGCGTAAATTCGGTTCGGATCGGCTGGCGATCCTTTCATGTGATAGATTTCCCACCCGGCAAAATGCGGGCCGTCCACTTTCCAGTTTTTGCGCTTCGCGTCCGACGTCAGGATGAATGCGCCCTTCCGTGTTCCAGCCAATACTCGTATCGCGCTCATTGTTGTGAAACTCTTAGCGCGAATCAGCGGTTGCGGCAAAGCCGCCGCGCCAAGGTCGATGAAACGGCTGACAGGGATAAACCCAAAGTTCGAAGCGACACGACTTGGAGGGACACGCGCTGTCGTGTCCAAAAATTTTGAGTGCCGACAGCGTGGCGCGCTCCAGCACTAGAATTGCGGCTACAGAATTCGATGCCTGAATTCCGTCGATGCGGAATCGGCGCGACCGCCCAATATTTGAACATGAAGACATCAAGGTTTCGGATTGTTCCTCTTGCGAGCGACGTAGCCGAGACTGCACGACGTTTGGCGGCGAGTGGCGCACCGGATCACACCGTGGTCGTTGCAGACTCGCCACGAGATTATCCGTGTCGTCATTGTTTGCGATTCGCAAAACCAGGTGAGCGCCTCGTCCTTTTTTCCTACGCCTCGATTCCTGCAGGTCACCCCTACTCTGAAACGGGACCAATCTTCGTGCACGAACAACCATGCCGACGCTATCCAACGACGCACGCGTTCCCGCCGGATCTTCGCTCCGGTCGGGTGATCCGTGCCTACAATTCAAGTTACCACATGGTTGATGCCGAAGTTGTGAACGGCAGCGAGCCCGAAGCGGTCGTTGAAAAAATGTTCGACAAACCCGACACTGCTTTTGTTGACGTTCGGAGTGCGACTCGAGGGTGTTACACGTTTCGAATTCGACGCCAATGAAAACGCCTGAACTTCTCCCGCCGCCCGACGTGATGTATCGGGCGCTGGTAAACCGCGACTCGAGTTTCGAAGGAATCTTTTACGCCGGGGTTCGAACCACGGGAATTTTTTGTCGCCCAACTTGCACGGCGAAAAAACCGGAACGGTTGAACGTGGATTTTTTCGCTACGCCAAGTGAAGCGTTGCACGGCGGTTATCGACCATGTCTGCGTTGTCATCCGATGGATCCGGATCGACCGCCGCCAAAACTGATTGCGCGTTTGCGTGAGGAAGTGGATCGCGCGCCGGACGGCCGCATTACCGATAAGGAACTTGCCGCAATGTCGATTGATCCGTCCACTGCGCGACGACAATTCAAGCGTCATTATGGAATGACGTTCCAGGCCTATCATAGGGCCCGACGAATGGGTCTCGCATTGCGTGGGGTGCAAAAGGGGGGCCGCGTCGACGAAGTCCGCAATGGCAGCGGCTTCGAATCGGAGAGCGGTTTTCGCGATGCATTCACTCGAATTTTCGGTGAAACACCGACGGCTGCGAAAAAACAAGGCGGTTTGTTTGCCGAACGCATCGAGACGCCGCTTGGTGCGATGCTCGCCATCGCAGATGACGAAGGACTGCGCTTGCTCGAGTTCGTCGATCGACGTGCCATGGAACGCGAGTTGTCGATCCTGCGTCAACGGCTGCACACGAATGTTGTGCCGGGCGAGCACAAGCACCTCGATGCACTCCGTTCACAGTTGGCGGATTATTTTTCGGGCAAGAGTCTCGAGTTCAATGTTCCGGTAGCAACGGTCGGTTCGTCATTTCAACTTCGCGCCTGGGAATTACTGCGCACGATCCCGCCTGGCGAGACGCGTTCCTACTCCTGGATGGCAAAGAAACTCGGCGATGTCGAGATGCGCCGTGCGGTCGGTCGCGCCAATGGCGAAAACATGATGTGCATCATCATTCCATGCCATCGCGTCATTCGTGCTGATGGTTCACTTTGTGGATACGGCGGCGGTCTCTGGCGGAAAAAATGGCTGCTCGATCACGAGCGAGAAGCTAGAAGCGGCAATAGCTTCGCGCCTTCCAGCGGATGACCCACCACCACTCCGTCATCCCGAGCGGAGTCGAGGGATCCCGTGGCGCTACCTCAAAGCTTCCGTCGCGGAATCCCCCGACTTACGCTCGAAGGACGAGAATGCGATGGCCTACGGGATCGACTATTTTGCGATGCAGATATTCTTCGGCTCGGTGAAGAAGCGCAGCGCTTCCTCGCCGCCTTCACGTCCGACGCCGCTTTGTTTCATGCCGCCAAAGGGCACGCGCAGGTCGCGCACGAGCCAGCAGTTTACCCAGACGGTGCCGGTGCTAATTTTTTCGGCTACGCGATGAGCGCGGTTGAGATTTTGCGTCCAGACACTGGAGGCGAGCCCGTACTCGCAGTCGTTAGCATACCCGACCACTTCTTCTTCGCTGTCGAAGGCCGTGATCGTAACAACCGGGCCAAAAATTTCTTCCCGGTTTGTCCGGCAGGATACCGGTAGCCGGGTGATGACCGTTGGTCTGAAAAAGTAACCATCGCGACAACGATCGTTGATCGGGTCCGGAGCTTTTCCGCCGAGCGCGATCTTGCCGCCCTCTTTCTGCGCGAGATCGACATAGAACTTTACCTTCTCAAGTTGGGTCTTGCTCACGATCGCGCCTTGCTCCGTCTGTTCGTCGAGTGGATCGCCGCTTCTTAGTTTTGAGGCCTCATCGAGAAAACGGCTAACGAAATCGTCGTAAGCCGGGCGTTCAACAAAGACACGAGAGCCGCACAAGCAAACCTGCCCCTGGTTTGCGAATGAAGACCGCACACTGCCGGCGATGGCCGCGTCAAGATCCGCATCGGCGAAGACGATGTTTGGATTTTTGCCGCCGAGCTCGAGCGAAATTTTCTTAAACAACGGCGCACAAGCTTCCGCGACCTTCCTGCCGGTGACGGTGCCGCCGGTGAAAGAAATCGTCGTGATCCTGGGATGAGCGGTTATTGGGCCTCCGACATTCGGCCCGGTGCCGTGCACGATGTTAAGAACACCATTCGGCAAACCCGCGTCGCGGCAAAGTTCACACAGCAGAAACGCCGTCATGGGGGTCAGCTCGCTCGGCTTTGCGATGGCAGTGTTGCCGACTGCAATGGCCGGCGCGATTTTCCAGCTCAGCAAATAGAGCGGAAGGTTCCAGGGCGAAATTAATCCCGCAATGCCACGCGCCTGACGCAGGGTATAATTGAATGCGATGTTGTCGGTGATGTGCGCTTCCGACTCCGTATGAAGAATCGCCGTAGCGAAAAAGCCAAAGTTGCTGGCGGCGCGTGGAATATCCAGGCTGCGCGCCAGTGACAATGGTTTGCCGGTATCAATCGACTCAGCGCGCGCGAGTTTCTCCAGATTGCGTTCGATCAGATCGGCGATGCGCAGTAGAGTTCGCGACCGCTCGGCGGCAGGCGTTTTTGACCAATCCGGGAATGCTTGGTCTGCAGCCGTGACAGCGAGTTCGACATCGCGGGCGTCACTATCGGGGACCTGCGAGTATGATTTTCCCGTCGCCGGCTCAATATTGTCGAGATATTTGCCGCCGACCGGCTCAACGAACTGCCCGTCGACAAAGTTTTTGATCCTGGGTTCCTCTTCTGTCATGTCGAGCGAAGTCGAGACATCTCTCGATAATATTTCCAGCCTTCGCATAAAGCTACGGCGTGACAAGCGACTTCACACGAATTGCGCTGCTCGAACGCGATTTGCGCCACGTCCGCGCGAGCGGCTATTTGAAAGGCGATTACTTTTTCTCGGCTGCCTACTTTAAGATTTCTCGCAGTCGCGACGACCTCACCGCGATATTGCTCCGTATCGGTCTAGGAGGATCCTGGAAATTTGTGATCATTGAGAATCGCCAGCGCTTTTTTCGCCGTGTTCTCGCGCCAGATCGGGTTGGCCAGCTTTGAAGCAGGCATCAGCCAGATTGTCGGGGCATCAGCTGAATCGGGATATGCCAGCACAAGCAGCTTCAAAACTTCAATTGCGGACTTGGCGTCGCCTTCGTGCATGAAACCCTGACCGATGCTACTGACAGTCACTTCCGGGAACGATCACCCCAATAACGCAGCGCATTCAACAGATGCGATTATTTCCACGCCGGCCGATAAACCGCGGCCCATAGTTGGCCACTTACCTTGTTGTAATCGGGAAAGAAGATGACTCAAGCTGTTCGTGAGCGACGGAGTCCGGTTGCCACGCAACCTGCGTCAGAGTCTAACTCGGCTTATGGATTATCGGCAACTTGAGCCGTTCTTGCTTTGCTCAGTTCGACCACAGCGTTCACCTTCTGTAATCCCGCTGTCAATGCTTCGATCTGCTTCTGTTGCTGTGCGATTTTCGCTTCTTGCCTGCCGAGTCGCACTTCTTGCTCCTGTGCCTTACGCTGTTGTTCCTCAACTTTGTGATGCTCCTTCAGGAACTCATTAAGTAGCATCGCATTCACCGCTTCGTAGCGCACAGTCATCAGTTTGCCATCTTGATCGCGCACGACCAGATCCGGATTGATCTTTTCTACCTCTTCAGCGATCAAACCGAACTGCGGGGTAACATTGGGATCGATATCCTGCTTGTAATGGAAGGTAACTGGTTTAAGCGCGAAGATTGATTCACTCGTCTTATCCATTGGCTTGACTGCCTCCTTGAACCGAGCCGAGGAAGTGGCTACGCCCAGCTTCCCATTCGAGGCCACGACGACGGGGCTCCCGTTTACCGCCGTGCCAAAGATGCCGGCGATCAACGTAGACTTCTGTGTTCCTTGTTTGCCGATGCGGATTGTATTCGCTTCGGCCGCTGCACCGACGACGTTGGCACCGATATCGATGTTATTATTGCCTGTGGTGAGATTGGCGCCGGCATGGCTGCCAACCGCGACATTGTTGCTGCCGCTAACATTGCCATTCATGGATTGGAAACCCTGCGCGGTATTGTCATGACCATTGGTGTTGTTTTGGAGGGCGAAGGCACCCGCGGCGGCGTTGTTGCTCGCAGTATTGTTCAAAAGCGCATTTCCACCCGTGGCCGCGTTGTTGGAGCCGGTCTGGTTAAAAAAGAGCGCATTGATGCCAGTCGCGGTATTGCCACTGCCGGTCGTATTGCTATCGAGCGCCGATAGCCCGACTGCGACGTTAGAACTGCCGCTGGTATTTTTTTCCATGTTACCACCGATGGCGGTGTTGAATTTGCCGTCAACGTTCGCGGAAAGAGAAAACGCGCCGAAGGCTGTATTTAGGATACCGATGGTATTGTTCATTAACGCATTGAAACCAGTCGCGGTGTTGTCGTGGCCGCTTGTATTGGTCAGGAGGGTGTTGGCCCCGACGGCAGTGTTGTCGCTGCCCTGATTGCGGGTGAGCGACTCATAACCGACCGCAGTGTTCAGATTTCCGCCCATATTGCTGCCAAGCGCGGCAACGCCAACGGCGGTATTTTCACTACCCGAGTTGTCAGCAAAAAGGGCGTCAAAGCCAACTGCAGTGTTATCGATTCCACCGCCGAGATTGAAGAGAGCATTTGTTCCTTCGGCGGTATTCTCGCCCGGATAACCTCCATCTGGGGGCGGCGGTGGGAGAGCGGCACTGGCTTTCGGGACAACAAGAAATGCCAGGCATCCGATCACGATAAGTAGTGAGATGTGCCCCATGGTTTT
>JBKPQI010000163.1:0-6294 GCA_046733975.1 Verrucomicrobiota bacterium | reverse complement strand
TTCGTGTCCAGATGCGCCCTGCCCCACATGGATAAGGCTCTGGTTCATAGAATAATCGTGGCCCTCCGAATCGACGGCTGTGTGTCATGGCCAAGGAAACATTTTTATTCCGCTGAATAAAATTCCGGCTTCCTCGTCACCCGTGGCTTTCCGTTTTCCATTGTGGTATGCTCGCCGCATATTCCCGCCAGATGGAACCAAGCATGCGCGACGGGGCCGAGGAGTTGCTTCACACCTACACGGAAGATGGAGGGATTAATTACCTCGCCGCGGCTGCCATGTTGCCATCGCGGTCCGCCATCGATGCCGCCTGCGCCGAATTGATGAGTTTAATGTTTCCGGGGTTTCGCGGCGAACCGTTGGTAGATTCGAGCGATCTACCAGAGGTAACGCGAAGCCGGTTGCGCAGTCTGCAGTCGCGACTGAAGCCGGAATTTTGCAAAAGTCTCGGTCAATATCCACCGGATGCGGCGGTGGAAAAACGGGCCGAAGAATTGCTGGCGGGATTTTTTTCGCAATTGCCGGCCGTACGCAAGATGCTGTGGACGGACATCGATGCGGCTTACGAAGGCGACCCGGCCGCGACCAGCTACGAGGAAATCATTCTCGCTTATCCCGCGCTGGAGGCGATCGCCATTCAACGCATGGCGCACGAACTTTACTTGCGGGAACTGCCTCTGATCCCGCGCATCATGACAGAATGGGCCCACAGTCGCACTGGCATCGACATTCATCCCGGCGCAAATATCGGATCCCACTTTTTTATCGATCACGGCACCGGCGTAGTAATTGGTGAGACCTGTGAAATCGGAACGCGGGTGAAGTTGTATCACGGCGTTACCCTGGGAGCGCGCAGTTTTCAGAAAGACGAAGAGGGTAGGATCAAAAAGGGCGGCAAACGTCATCCGACGGTCGAGGACGATGTGACTATTTATCCGAATTCCACCGTCCTTGGCGGCGAGACAATCATTGGCGCGCGCAGCACCATCGGCGGCAATGTTTTCCTGGTGCAAAGCGTGCCGGCGGATTCGCTCGTCTCCTATGAGGAAACGCAACTTCACATTGTACAGAAAAGACCGCGTTTGCGCGGGCAGGGGAATGGCAGCTTCGGCGGATGACGAAACGATTCAGGTCTGCACGCGAGCCGCATGGCTCCCCAGGGTCACCGCTCGCGCCGGCCCGACCTGTAAATTCTTGTGCAATCTTTAGCCGGTACTAAAGCCAGACAATGATTTACCTCGATTACAACGCCACCACGCCATTATGTGAGGCGGCTCGAGCGGCGATGCTGCCGTTTCTGGAGGAAAAGTTCGGCAATCCGTCGAGCGTTCATACCGCCGGACGCGAAGCGCGCGCTGCGATTGACGATGCGCGCGATCGGCTGGCGAACTTGCTTGGCGCGAAGCCACATGAATTAATTTTTACGGGTGGGGGGACGGAAGCGAATAATCTCGCTATTCTTGGCCTCGCGCGCAGGGGGGCAGGGCGCGGCAAACACTTGATCAGCGCGAAAACCGAACATCACGCCGTTCTCAACGCGATCGAACATCTCGAGAAACGTGAAGGCTTCGATGTGACGTGGTTGAACGTTTCCAAAAACGGTCTCATCGATCTGAATCAGTTAGCCGATTCGATCCGCGACGAGACCGTTCTCGTTTCCATCATGCACGCGAACAATGAAACCGGCGTGATCCAGCCGTTGCGCGAAATCTCGGAACTCTGCCGCAGACATGGTGTTCTTCTGCACAGCGACATGGTGCAATCGTTTGGAAAAATTCCGATCAGAACCACGAGGCCAGATAACGCCGTCATGCCGAGCGAAGTCGAGGGATCCCGTTGCGTCAGCTCAAAGGTTCCATCGCTGGATCCCTCGAGTCCTAGCCGGACTGGCAGTTTCACTCGGGATGACCTGGGATCATTAGTCGATGCTGTCAGTTTCGCCGCTCACAAATTCTACGGGCCAAAGGGTGCCGGGCTTTTATTCCTGCGCAGTGGAATTCCGATCGAACCAATTCACTTCGGGGGCGCTCACGAGAATCAGCGACGACCCGGCACAGAAAACGTCGCGGCGATCGCAGGTATGGCTGCGGCAGCCGAGTTTGTGCAACGTGATTGCGAATTCGAGCAGGCGCGTCAAAGGAGATTGCGCGATCAACTTTGGCAGGAACTGCCGAGCGAGTCTGTGGTATTGAATGGCGACGCCGAAAACCGGCTGGCAAACACATTGAACGTTAGCGTGCCAGTGCTGGATTCGGAAACAATGTTGATGGCCCTCGATCTCGAAGGTGTCTGCGCATCGAGCGGTTCGGCCTGCATGGTCGGCAGCGTGGTCGCTTCGCACGTCCTGCTGGCGATGGGTCTGTCGCTCGCACTTGCCAAGTCGGCCATCCGCTTTTCACTCGGCCGACACACAACTGCGGAAGAAATTTCCACTACCGCCGGGATCGTTTCGGAAATTGTGCAGCGTACGAATGCGAAACGCCGCGAGAGAGAAGTCGCTGTTTAAGCAGCTCGAATTTTTCTTCGAGGCCGCGGAAGAAATCCTTCAGCTGCCGTCGGCTTCCGCCTTACAAGCACGTGCGACAGCGCTGTTACGCAACCTGCACGTCGAAAATCTGGCGGCACGTTTGCGAGTGGATTGGAATCATCGCATGCGGACGACGGTGGGCCGCGCGGACTTCCAGCACTCCCTCATTTTGCTGAATCCGGCCCTGCAAAAATTTGGCCAGGCCGAAATCGACCGCACGTTGCGCCACGAGCTGGCTCATTTGCTGGCCTACTCCCGGTCGCGGAGACGGATTTTGCCCCACGGGCGGGAATGGCGCAAAGCCTGTTGCGACCTTGGAATTCCGGGCGAAGCGGCCGGTCATACCCTGCCATTGGTTGGCCATGCTCTGCGCCGTCGTTACACTTATCATTGCAGGAATTGTCAGCGGCATTTCGCGCGGGTGCGCCGTATCCGCCGGGCCACTGCCTGCCTCGCGTGTTGCCGGAAATTTTCCAGGGGAAAATACGATGAACGTTTCCGGCTTCACCTTGTCAAAGGCTATCCCTCCAGTAAGCTTCCTGCTTCGTTGGTAGTTCCCCCAGGTGAAAATTAAATGCTTTGTCATTGTTAAATTAGCGCTACTCGCTGTGAGCGCGCCGTTTTCTTTCGCTTACGTTCGCGAGTTCGATAACGGTGTGCCGGACGCTTGGGTCAAGGACCGCACTGTCGTCATGCAGCTCTCCCTCGGCACTGGAACGCGCACCCTGCGCGACGGTTTCACCTCATTTAACGATTCGGCCGCTGATGCCCTTCAAACCTGGAATCCGTTTCTGGCACATCTCAAATTTGCCTGCGTCAAGAACTCTCCCGTCACGCCGCGTGAAGGTGACGACGAAATGTCTGTCATGTTCGATACGAAAGTCTTTGGAACGAGTTTCGGCAGAGGAGTTCTGGCGGTAACGTTATTGGCGGACCGCAACGGGAATTTCGAGGAAACCGACACCGTCTTCAACAGCGCGATCGCCTGGGATTCTTATCGTGGGCCGCTCACGCCTCCGGTTTTCGATTTTCACCGTGTCGCCATTCACGAATTTGGGCATACCCTCGGTCTCGATCATCCCGATCAGGCCCAGCCGAAACAAGTTGTGACGGCGATCATGAATTCAACCGTGAGTAATTTGGATACGCTCGCCCAAGACGATATTAACGGCGTCACTGCTATTTACGGTACCGGCCCCGCCTACAGGACCATCCCTAATGCTCCGGTATTGATGGATCTTTCGACCCGCGGCAACACCTCCACCGGAAACAATGTTCTGATCGGCGGTTTTATTATTCAGGGAACTCAGCCGACGCAGTTAATCGTGCGTTGCCTGGCCGAGTCGCTCGCGAGTTTTGGTGTTCCGGCCCCGTTATTCGATTCGGTAATCGAGCTCTACGATGCGAACAACAATCTGATTGCGTCTAATGACGACTGGTTTACCAGCAACAACGCGCAAGCCATTTCCAGTTTCCGTCGCGATCCGCCTAACAGCACCGAGTCAGCTGTTCTGGTCACGCTGAATCCCGGTAGCTATACCGCGATCGTGAAGTCATATTCTGACGCTCAACAGGCTGCCACCAGCGGTGTCGCGCTCTTTGAAGTTTACGATCTTCGCGCTTCAGGCAGCCGCCTTGGTAACGTCTCGACCCGCGGCCAGGTCGGCACCGGCGGCAATATTCTCATTGGTGGGATCATCATCGGTGGCAGCACCTTTAAGCCGGTAGTGGTTCGGGCGCTTGGGCCAAGTCTGGCCCAACTCGGCGTGACCGGCGTTCTCCCCGATCCAAATCTCGAACTACGGGACGGCAACGGTAATTTGATAGAAGCGAACAACAACTGGCAGCAAAGCCCCGAAGCCGCCACCATCGTGGCCGACGGCAAGGCCCCGGCTAACACCAAGGATTCAGCCATGGCGCCGACGTTGAGCCCCGGCAATTATACCGCGCTGGTCAGCGGAGTAGGTGGAACGACCGGAACGGCGCTGATTGAAGTTTACGACGAAACCCCGTCGCCCTAGATCTCGTTAGGGTCCGCGTAACTATCATCCTGAGCAAAGTCGAGGGATGCCGAGAAATACCTTAAACTTTCGCACAACGGGATTCCCCCGACTTGCGCTCGGGATCACGGTTATGAGAGCGCAGGTATGTTGTCAGCGCTGAGGTGGGTTCGCCGCTCCCGGGGCGATTGTTTTTAGGTTAGTCTTTCGGCTGCTCTTCCCCATCGGCGGTTTGACCTCGCAGCTTCGCCTGGATGAACAGATCCAGGTCGCCGTCCATTACCGCCTGCACATTGCTGGTTTCCGCGCCGGTTCGGTGATCTTTCACCATCTGATACGGTTGAAAAACGTAAGAGCGAATCTGGTTGCCCCATGCCACATCGCCCTTTTCTCCGTATCGGCGGTCCATCTCCGCCCGTTTCTTGTCCTGTTCCAATTCGTACAATTTCGCTTTCAACATTTTAATCGCGAGTTCCCGATTGCGCAGCTGACTGCGTTCCGCCTGGCATGCCACCACAATGCCGGTGGGTTTGTGCATGATTCGGACGGCTGTTTCTACCTTGTTTACATTCTGCCCGCCCTTCCCGCCGCTTCGATAAGTGCCGACCTCGAGATCCGCCGGATTGATTTCGATCGGTGCGCTTTCGGTAATTTCGGGAACAACATCGACACTGGCGAAGGAGGTGTGTCGCCGCTTGTTAGCATCGAACGGTGAGATGCGAACAAGTCGATGCACGCCGCGCTCGGTGTTCAAGTAACCGAAAGCGTATTCGCCTGTCACCAGCAGGGTCACAGATTTAACCCCGACTTCTTCGCCCGTTTGAATATCGACCATTTGCGATTTGAATCCGTGACGCTCGATCCAGCGCTGATACATTCGCAGCAACATATCAGCCCAGTCACACGATTCAGTGCCGCCCGCACCAGAGTGAATGGTTAGAAAGCCGTTGGCGCGATCGTTTTCGCCGGAAAGAAATTGGCGCAACTCGAAATCGGCTAATTTCTGGACGAGCCGTTCGTGTTCCTGCGAGACCTCGCGTTCCGCTTCGGCCCGAGCGTGAGCGTTATTTTCCTCCTCCGCCAATTGTCGCAGAGCATCGAAATCCGCAATTTCGCGCTCCAGTTCTCGAATCGGATTGAGGAGCGACTTCAGTCGCGATACTTCCTCGACATCAACCTGGGCACGTTCGCGATTGTTCCAGAAATCGGGCGCGGCCATTCGCCCTTCCAGAGCGCCTAGCTGTTGCTGCAGCTTGTCGACTTCAAAGAAACCTCCGCAGAGCGTCCGCGCGTTTCTTTAAATCTTCTCCATCAACGATCGCAATCTCGTTAGCCATGCGCAAAGATAGGCGAAAGTTCAGGATAGCGCAAAGAAGGCCGCTTCTCAATCCAGGTCATCCCGAGCGAAAGTCGGGGGATCCCGAGAAGTTACCTTGAAGCTGGCGCACCGGGATCCCTCGACTCCGCCCGGGATTACAATCGCCGTGCCGCGTTCACGTCTCAGGAGAGGGGAACGCGCCCTTCCAGCGTGCTCCCTTCGGCATCTGTGCTGAATGTTTTCCGTGCGCAACTGTTTTCGGCAAGATGCCGAGAATGACCGGCCAGAAGCCAGCGCTCTTCCTTGTTGTCAGATCGCGAGACGAATCAACGAGGTCGAAAACCAAAAAAGCCGGCGCTCGCCTACCGTCGGGGCGGCACTTTCGCGTTCTTCGCCGGCTCGAGTCTAAAAATTGTCTCTCCCTCTTTCATTAGATCGAGTCGATGGCG
>JBKPQI010000162.1:0-6414 GCA_046733975.1 Verrucomicrobiota bacterium | reverse complement strand
ACCTACCTGCGCATGCCTACCTTCGGCGCCATCCCGGTATGGGTGAAAATTCTTTGCGCGATTACCATGGCAGCAGGCACGGCCGCGGGCGGATGGCGCATCATCCGCACCCTTGGACACAAGGTCGTGAAACTTCAGCCGGTTCACGGATTCGCCGCTGAGACCAGCGCCGCACTCATTATCCAAACCGCCAGCGTTTACGGTATTCCTCTTTCGACTACGCATGTGATTTCGACTTCGATCATGGGCGTGGGAGCCGCTAAAAGGTTCAGCGGCGTGAAATGGACGATCGTAGAACGAATTGTCTGGGCCTGGATTCTGACATTGCCGGCCACTGGAATCATCGGATTCATTCTCGCCCGCGCCGCCGTTGCGCTTGGGTAAAGGGCAACAGACGCATTCACGCTGAACGCTCTTCATCCCTAACGGAGCGAAGGATCTCCTATTCGCCGGCAATCGCACTAATCGTCATCCCGAGCGACACCCGAGGGATCCCGATGCGGTACCTTCAAGGTTTCATGACGGGATGCCTCGACCGCCGTCGCGATGACGGCGTCGCGATACTTGTGCTGTTGGGAGCGCACCAGCGCCCGTCAAAGTGCGCTTCCGCCGGCGACCCTAATAAACGTCGCGCTTGTAGCGTTTCTCCGCCTTCATCCGCTCGACGTAGGCCTGCGCTTCTTCCGGAGACTTGCCACCCTGTTTCTGCACAATGTCGCGCAGCGCGGCATCGACGTCTTTCGCCATCTTCAGAGCGTCGCCGCAAACGTAGAAGTAAGCTCCGGCATCCAGCCAGCGCCAAATTTCGGCAGCGTTCTCCTGCATTCGATTTTGCACATAAATCTTATGCTCCTGATCGCGAGAGAAAGCGCAGTGGAGCTGAGTCAGAAAATTATCCTTCTTTAGTGCATCGAACTCTTCGCCATAATAATAGTCGTAGCTTGCTCGCTGAGCGCCGAAGAAAAGCCAGTTGCGTCCCCGCGCTCCGACAGCGCGGCGTTCCTGCAAAAAAGCGCGGAACGGTGCGATCCCAGTGCCGGGCCCGACCATGATGATATCGGCGTCGCCTTCCGGGAGATGAAAATGTTTGGCTACGCTGGGAAAAACGGGCACGGGGTTATTGTTACAACGCTCAGCCAGAAACGTTGAAGCGACGCCTTTGCGGGGACGGCCGTGCGATTCGTAGCGAATCACATCAACAATGAGATGAACAGATTCAGGATAGACGCGCAACGAACTGGCGACCGAGTAAAGGCGCGGCTGCAATTTGGTTAGCAAGCTAACGAATTGTTCCGGCGTGAATTTGGCTGAGGGATGCTGGAGAAGAAAATCAATGATCTCCATGCCCCAGAGATAAACCTGGAGATCATGCTTGTGATCGGGCTGAAGAAGTTCTTTCAACAACGGTGCCGCTGAAGCTCTTTCCACAATGGTTTTCAAGAACTTCGGTGTCGGTGTTGTGATGGTGTAATTACGAAACAGCGCCTGGCGCAGAGGCGCGGTTTCATTTTTTGCCGCGGGCACAATTTCGTCGCCCGTAGCTCCAATCGCGCGAATGATTTCTTCGACCAACGGTGGATCGTTTGTCGCGTAAACCGCCATCGAATCACCAGGCTCGAAGGTTAATCCAGAACCGGCCAGCGAGATTTCGTGGTGCCGGGTTTCTTTGTTGCGATTTCCTTCGTTCAACCTCCGATTTACGACCATTTTTGCCGGAAACGGATTGGTGCGCGAATACAGCGGCGTCATTGCTTGCACCTACGCGGCGTCACCATTTGCGCAAGTGCACACATGTCATCCCCGAGCGAAAAGGCCAGTCCGGCTCGGACGGAGGGATCCCGTTGCGAAAAATCGAAGGTCTCTGCTCCGGAAGCTTGGGCGTCCCTCGGGCGACGAGTTGTAGCTGTCGCCATCATCGGTGACAGAGCCGAAACGATTCTGCCGCTGAGACGGCGGCAGCCACGATATCTTCTGCGGATCCTTCGACTTCGCTCAGGGAGTATTGGAAGCTTGCCACACCGAGTCGCGCCGCTAGCCTCTCGGGGCGCGTTCTCGCATGCGCTCACGCATGAATCAGGACGAAGCTCCGCCAGTTATATCTGAAGTCGCATCGCCCTCGCACGATCCGTACGCGGCATTTCGTTTCGCCAGTTTCAATCTTTACATGACCGGAAATTTTCTCGCCTTCGTCGGCCGCCAAATGCTGGCCGTCGCGGTGGAGTGGGAAATTTACCGGCGCACCCATTCGGCGACTGCACTCGGATTAGTCGGTCTTGTCCTCGCCCTCCCGGTGGTGTGCCTGTCGCTGCCGGCTGGACATTTGGCCGATAAATACAGCCGCAAACACATCATCATGATCGCGCAATTTTTCGGTGCAATTACATCGGCCGCATTGGGGATTGTTTCCTGGAAACATCTCTCCATTCCTCCGTGGCCCGTTTTTCGCCAGGGCAACAGTTTCTTAAGTTCCGTCGCGGCAGTTTTCGAACGTCATCAGCAGGCCTTTCATTTTGACGATTTTTCCATTCCCCTCATTTACCTGTTACTTTTCATCTCAGGAATTGCCCGCACCTTCGCCTGGGCCGCGCGCAGCTCCTTTTTTCCCACCCTCGTCCCGCGTGACGTGTTCGCGAATGCAGTTACGTGGAACAGCAGTGTCTTTCAAATTGCTTCTGTGCTCGGACCAGCGATCAGCGGGTTCATCGTGGCGCATATTAGTTTTTCCTGCGTTTACATTATTGATGCCATCACTTCGTTTCTTTTTTTCCTGCTGGTGCTCCCGATTCCGCGCGCGCCCGAGAAGAAGAAGGACGAGGTGCAGGATACCTGGCGCAGTTTGCAGGCGGGCATGCGCTTCGTTCTGAGCAAACATGTCATTCTCGCTACCATCACGCTCGATTTGTTCGCGGTATTGCTTGGTGGTGCGACGGCGTTGCTCCCGATGTTTGCCGATCAAATTCTGCGGGTAGGCGCGATTGGTCTAGGTTGGATGCGTGCGCTACCCGCGATCGGTGCGTTTGTCACCGCGCTGGTTGTGGCGTACCTCCCCCCAATCAGACGTGCCGGGGTGACTTTACTTTGGTGCGTCACCGGGTTTGGCCTCGCCACTATTCTTTTTGGCTTGTCGCGTGTGTTCTGGTTTTCGCTGGCCATGCTCTTTTTCATCGGCGCCTTCGACAGCGTCAGCGTGATTATTCGCGGCACGATTGTGCAGTTGGTCACGCCGGATGAAATGCGCGGTCGCGTTTCGGCAGTGAACAATATTTTCATTGGCACTTCGAACGAATTCGGTGCGCTTGAATCGGGTCTCACGGCGGCGCTGTTCGGACCGGTGCTTTCCGTCGTGGGTGGCGGCATCGGCACAATTTTGGTCGTGCTCGGCGTTGCCAGATGGTGGCCGGAGACGCTAAAGATCGGGCGGTTGGATAAGACGCTGCGGTAGAAACATCGTCATCCCGAGCGCAGCTGAGGGATCCCGTTGCGTTATCTTGAAGTTGTAACTGCCGCCGTCACCGGCGGCAGGGCCGAAAATGATTCTGGCGCTGAGACCGCGGCAGCTACAACGGAGTCCCTCGACTTTCGCTCGGGATGACGGCAAATAAGAGCGATGAAGATTGCCGCTGCTCAAATCAGCGCCACTCCGGGTGACTTGGAGGCGAATCTGCGAAAAATTGGTGAGTTCGCGTCGCGGGCGAAGAAATCCGGTGCAGAGCTGATCGTTTTTCCAGAAATGATCGATACCGGCTATTCCATCCCGGCAATTCAGAAGCACGCGACCTCCTGGAGCGCAGGTGTGGTGCCACGGGTTCAGGAAATGGCGAAGCAACTTTCACTCACTATCGTTGCCGGCGTCTCGGAGCGCGAAGATGATCGGGTGTATAATTCGCAAGTCTTCGTTGATCCGACCGGCAGAATCGCGGCCAAATACCGCAAAACGCATTTGGTTGCATCCGCGCCGCTGGATGAACGCACCTGCTTCATGCCCGGTGAGAGATTCGTCAGTCACCGCTTCGGAACCTTCCAATTCGGCCTGACGATTTGTTACGACCTGCGTTTTCCCGAGGTTTGTCGCAACCTCGCGGTGGAACATGGCGCAAATATTTTTTTGAATTCATCGGCCTGGCCAATCGTTCGAGTGGAACATCTCCGCCTTCTTGCGCTTGCGCGCGCGATCGAAAACCAAAGCTATCTCATTCTGGCGAATCGTGTGGGAGTGGATGATGGCGTGACTCTGTGTGGCACCTCCGTGATAATCGATCCTTACGGTGTCATCCTTGCCGCCGCCTCGATCGATCGCGAAGACATCATCTACGCTGATATTTCGAAAGAAATTGTCGATCTTGTCCGCAATCGGATGCGCGTGTTCGAGCACCGGCGACAAGATTTATACTAGCAAGTTTAGCTACTCGGCTCTGTCATCCCGAGCCGCGCTGACTGCGAGGGACCTCACAAAGTCCGATATCGCACCCGAACGCTGTGAGATCCTTTGCTGCGCACAGGATGACAGCGCAGAATGGCTTCCACTCGGCCTTTCAAAACGCGCCGTGGAACGCGATCATTCCATAAGGTGCGCTGCCGTCTTCGTGAAAGCGGATATTGGCGCGATAGAAATCGAAAGTGCGATAGGGCTGGTAACCTGCTTCCGCATTAAGCGAGAGCCATCTGGTCACTTTCCAATCGAACCCGACGCCGGTTCGCACTTCGCTATACGTCAGAACGGCATGGTTCAGTCTCGGTATTCCATGGGTGCTTCCAAAGTCATCGCTCACCCGAAAATTCGTCTCCTTCAAAGTTGCGCCGACATAGAGGGTGAGATTCTTGTTCCATTCGTATTCAAGGCGTGGTGTGGGCGCGACGGCATTCAAGACCCATTGGGGTTGAAATCTCCACCGAATTCCGCCGCCCGGAATGACGGGATATTTCCGTTCCACATCGATGCTAACGCCGAGAACAAACTGAAGATCAGGGCTGTAAATGTAGGTGCCGCCAATCTCAAACGGCATGTTGAAAACGTTCGATCCCGGCCGAAACGCCTCGCTGTAGACTCCGGGCGTTGTTTCCAGCCTAACGAGAATTGAATCCGACAATTGGGTGTCGATTCCGACGATCGCCGCAACCGATTGCAGCGTATTGGGAAGCGGCGCGTTTTTGCTTAAACCGAAAGAGAATTGTTCGTATTCGAAACCGAGGCGAAGGACCCCAAGCTTCACTCGCGGCGTAAAAACGAACTGGAGAAGGGTGTCGCTTTCATCGAAGTCTTCTACTCGCTTCGATCCGCGCGAGACAGAGGCTTCGCCGACATAGGTTTCTTCGAACGAATACTCGAGCGGCCAAAAGTCAGTAGCGAATGAACTCGTTGCAGCTGCCAGCAAAATCGCGGCGACGATCTCAGCGAGGCTTCGACCGGACTGGCGCTTGCACGCGGGGGCGCGTGCGCTTCCCAGAAAAAAACTCCGAGGTGTGCGCGGTCTCATTTCATTTCACTGCGCACGAACATCATTCAGCGCCCGCGTTCCCTGCGGAAAAGCGCGATCGATTTAGCAACATCTTTCATCATGGCGGATTCCGAGCCGAGTTTTTCCACGCCATGCAAATCAGCGAGCGCAGCTGACGACACCATGTCGCCCCGCCAAACCAGAGTCTGCGGTTTACCGTCAATTTGCACCGGCCACAGTTGATGAAGAGTAAGCGTGACGTAATAGCCGCCGCTCGAATAGTAAAAAGTATCCGCAGCCTGCAGCGCACCCTCGGCGTTACGCGAATAAAACGCGCCCAGCGTGGCCACGGCCACGTTATCGGCATTGAGCAGTTCCCAATATAAGTCAGGCTTGAGCGACCCGGCGCCGCGTCCGATGCCGCTGTTGTCGAGCAGTCCGCCAAATTGCTTGCGAATCTTCGGTTGCTCGCGGAGAAGACCGTTCAACTCTTCGCCCGCTTTTACGACCGGACTGGAGTGATCGTAGGCCGGCTCGGCCGATGTGCCGCCGCTGACAAACGCGCGCGCCCGACTAGCCAGGACGCCGATCCAAAAGTCACCGCCCGCGGCCGAGAGCGCGGCGTTGCCTCCTTTCCACCTCGCCGCTTCCTCGCGACTGAGCTGCAAGTCGTTGCCCATTTTCGCCGTCGCGTTTACCAATGCTCGCACCGGACCGTTGTCCGGAGCGCTTTTAATTTTCGCAAAGGTAGATTCCGAAATCGCGCCGGAGATGTCGCCGTGAAGCAAGACTTTGGGTTCATGATGTTCGATTGGGTTCCAATTGCGCATCGCCTCCAGATGCTGTGCCGGGGCTCCGGGTAAAACATAGACGCTTTGCACCGACAAAAACCGGGGATTGCTCATGGGCGATCCGTGCGCAGTTTTCCCATCGCCCTTTGCCAGTTGCGCCAGATCGATTTTATCGAAAACCGAAAAGC
>JBKPQI010000161.1:0-3348 GCA_046733975.1 Verrucomicrobiota bacterium | reverse complement strand
CGCGGCCATTCGCCCTTCCAGAGCGCCTAGCTGTTGCTGCAGCTTGTCGACTTCAAAGAAACCTCCGCAGAGCGTCCGCGCGTTTCTTTAAATCTTCTCCATCAACGATCGCAATCTCGTTAGCCATGCAGAAAGATAGGCGAAAGTTCAGGATAGCGCAAAGGTAAGGCCGCTTCTGAATCCAGGTCATCCCGAGCGAAAGTCGGGGGATCCCGAGAAGTTACCTTGAAGCTGGCGCTCCGGGATCCCTCGACTCCGCTCGGGATGACCATCGCCGTCCCGCGTTCAGGTCTCAGGAAAGGGGAACGCGCCCTTCCAGCGTGCTCCATTCGGCATCTGTGCCGAATATTTTCCGTGCGCAACTGTTTTCGGCAAGACGCCGAGAATGACCGGCCAGAAGCCGGCGCTCTTCTTTGTTGTCAGATCGCGGGACGAAACAACGAGGTCGGAAACCAAAAAAGCCGGCGCTCGCCTACCGTCGGGGCGGCACTTTCGCGTTCTTCGCCGGCTCGAGTCTGAAAATTGTCTCTCCCTCTTTCATTAGATCGAGTCGATCGCGCGCGATGGTTTCCAGATAAGTTGGATCGGTTTTGAGCCAGGTGATCTCGCGCGTCGCTCGCGCCAGCAACAGTTTTTGCTCATCCGTCTGCGCCTGCAATCGATCGATTTCGCCCAGCGCGGCCTGCTTTTGCTTGTAGAGCGGAACGAACAAACTGATGATCACCAGCCAGAGCGCGAGAAATAAAAGGACGAAAAGTATCCGGTTCAATCGCTGCCAGATGGTGGCCTCGCGACGCGCACGGAAATCAGCATAGCCGGGCTGATCCACTAGCGCACCTTACCGCCATACACGGCGTTGTCACCAAGTTCCTCTGCGATTCGCAACAACTGATTGTATTTGGCAATTCGATCCGTGCGCGATAACGATCCCGTTTTGATCTGGCCAGCATTAGTCGCGACGGCGATGTCAGCGATACTGGTGTCTTCCGTCTCGCCGGAACGATGGGAAATCACGGTCGTATAATTATTGTCGTGCGCCAGCTTGATGGCATTGAGCGTCTCGGTCAGCGTCCCGATCTGGTTAACCTTGATCAGAATGGAATTCGCCACGTGCTGCTCGATTCCTTTGCGCAGAAATTCCACATTCGTGACAAAGAGATCGTCGCCCACCAGTTGAACTTTATCGCCCAACCGCCCGGTTAATTTTTTCCAGCCCGCCCAGTCATTCTCCGCGCAGCCATCCTCAATCGAGATGATCGGAAATTTTTCGCACAATCGGGCATAGAATTCGACCAGTTCTTCGGCCGTCCGTTTTGATCCGTCGGATTTTTTGAAGATGTAGAGATTTTGTGCGCGGTCGTAGAACTCCGAGGAGGCGGCATCGAGCGCGATAAAAATTTGTTCGCCTAATTTGTAGCCGGCGCGCGAGACCGCTTGGGCGATCGATTCCAGTGCGTCTTCAGCCGAAGAAAGGGCCGGTGCGAATCCGCCTTCGTCGCCGACCGCAGTCGAAAGGCCGCGCTCATGCAGCACTTTTTTGAGTTCGTGGAAAACTTCCGCGCCGCACCGCAAGGCTTCTCGAAAATTAGGAGAGCCCTTCGGCATGATCATAAACTCCTGAAAATCGATCGGCGCATCCGAATGCGCGCCGCCGTTCAAAATGTTCATCATTGGCACCGGCAAAACACGCGCGGCGGGTCCGCCGAGATAGCGAAACAGCGGCACGTTGGCGGCGGCCGCTGCCGCGTGTGCAGTCGCCAGTGAAACCCCAAGCAGTGCATTCGCACCGAGATTCTTCTTGTTAGCCGATCCATCGAGCTCGATCAGGGTCGCATCAACTTTCTCCTGCGCCCGCGCATCAAATCCGCGGAGAGCGTCGGCGATTTGCCCGTTCACGTTCGCGACGGCCCTTAGAACCCCCTTGCCGCCATAGCGTTTCTTATCGCCATCGCGTAACTCCCAGGCTTCGTGTTCGCCCGTGCTCGCTCCGCTCGGGACAATCGCACGCCCAAACGCCCCGCCTTCCAGGCGGACTTCAACCTCTACCGTAGGATTGCCGCGCGAATCCAAGACTTCGCGTCCAATTATTTCAGCAATGCTCGTTTGCATTTTCCGCGCGGGGTATGATGCGCGATGTAGACGTGCTGTCCAGTCTGGGCGCGCTTTTGTGTTCTGTCATCCCGAGGCAAAGTCGAGGGATCCCGTCGCGCAAGCTTTAAGGTAGCTTCTCGGGATCTCTCGACTTCGCTCGGGATGACATAGAGGCGGATCGCGATGCCATTCAGATTCCCGCTGGTAATCTCGATCCAGATTAGTACGGTATGATTCTGATGTTCGTCCGCCCGCGAGCTGCTTTATTGTTGTTGCCTGTTGCGGTTGGCGCATTGGTTGGCGCGCAGCCCTCCAGACTCGCGCCCGATCAGATGGCAAAGGCTGCGCGCACCGACAGCATCACTATTCCAACCCCGGGCGAACTTTTTGCTGCCTTACAAAAGCCGGGAAAACCGAATTGGACGGGGGCATATCGTGCTCCCATTCCGACCACCTACAAGGATCGCGCCCAACTGGCGCTCAACCTCGGCGGGCTAATTGCCGATGGTTTCATCGCCGTTGAAGCGCAGGATAGCCAGCAGGTAAAAAATATCGGCTCTGACGTGATCAAATTGGCGAAGGCGCTCGGCGTCAGTCAGAACATTCTCGGTCGCAGTAACAGCATCAATGATTTTGCCGAAACGAACCAGTGGGATTCGCTCCAGGAAGAACTCGAGGCGACGCAAAACGAAGTGAAGAACTCGATGCAGTCGCACAGCGACCAGGACCTGGTGATTTTGGTCAGCATCGGCGGCTGGATCCGCGGGACGCAGGTAGTGAGCGGTTCGGTCGCAGCGAATTACGATGAACGCAGCGCGAAACTGCTCCGGCAACCGGCATTAGTCAGTTTCATTCATTCGAAGCTGAATGATGTTTCGCCGGAGTTGCGCAACGATCCGCTGGTCAAAAACGTTAACGAACAGCTCACCAATCTCGAAAAATTGGTGACGTTTCCGGCCGGCAAATCTCCGAGTCAGGACGATGTCCGCAAAGTGAACAGCGTCGTCACTGATTTGATCGAACAAATCCAACATAAGGCTGACACCAAGTGAAACGCGACCTGTTTTTCATTGTTTTGTTGGTCGTTGCCACCGCGCAGTTTTCTCTCGCTGATACGGATGCGGAAGTGAATGCGCGCAAAAACGCGCTCGATGTTGCCGGTGCGTTTACTAACGGCGGCTTCAAACTTCGCGATGGCCATTGGTGTGGCACGTTAAAATCGCAGGATCATGCTTTGATCGCAGTCAATCTCTACGC
>JBKPQI010000160.1:0-5450 GCA_046733975.1 Verrucomicrobiota bacterium | reverse complement strand
AATTCATCTCGTGCGCGTCGGTGAAGTAAAACGTAACCTGAATGTCTTCGTTTGAATTTTCGACGATGATTAACAAGTAATTATAAATAGTCGCATTTTTCCATTCGCCTTCGAAAAATATCGTGCAGCGTTTCTGCACTTCGGTAGTGCGTAGGCCGGCGCTTTTGAAATGCGTGACGATGTTAGCATAGGTTAAGGGTTGCTTCGCGGTTGTAGACTGTTGAGCGCTGAATGCAGGCAGACCGAATAGGCAGAATCCCGCTATGAACATGACAATGACCGGAAATTTCATGTTTATGTGAGTGGCTGTAGTGGTCGCGTGGGCACTACCAACACTGGACAGTGCGCATGCCGCACGACGAATTCCGCCGTACTGCCGATGAAAACGTGTTTGAGCCCGGTTCGGCCGTGCGTTGCTGTTACGATCAGATCCGCCCGCCGATCTTGGGCCCGGTCGCAAATCTGCTGGCCCGCATGTCCGATCTCGATGGTGGGTTCAACTTTCACGCCTTCCCAGTCCGTGTTCTTCACAAGGTCGCGCATTTGCCTTTGCCCGGCGTTCTCGACTTGCTGCAAAATCAAAGGGAGGTCATAGCGCGCATATTCGACGTTCGCTACGTAGTATTTCAAATCCACTGAATGCAGCAGGACGAGTGTCGAATTGAATTCGCGCGCGAAATTTTTCACATAGGATAGACCTTTCGTAGAACAATCCGAGAAATCGGTTGGCACGATGATTTTGCGGAACGTGATTGATGCGGCTGGCAACTTTCCATTTCCTCCGGCCTTCGATCCGGCTTTCAGAACAAGAACGGGACACGGCGAATGACGAACGACCCGTTCGGCCGTGCTGCCAAGAGCTAGATGCTTGAGCCCTGTGTTGCCCCGCGTGGGGATGATGATGAGATCGATTTGAATCTTACGCGCGAGCCCGCAGATTTCCTCGAATGGCCGTCCTTCTTTGACGTGAATGTGTTCCGCGCGGAGCGGAATTCCATGGCGCTTGGCCGTGGTTTCCAAATGCGCGCGGGCGCGAATTCTTGCCTCGGCATCGGGTAAATAGAGCGGCATGGCATTCATTCCGACGAGGGGGTATTGCGGTTCAAAGACGTGAACCAGATTTATTTCGGCGCCTAGTCGCGTCGCGACTTTTGTCGCGTAGTTAATAGCCGCAATTGATGGATTGGAGAAATCGATTGGAACGAGGATTTTGCGGACGCTGATCCCTTTCGTCGTAGGCTTTTCCGTCGTGACTCGCCTGCCCGCGCGAACCCGTGTTCTTTTCAAAGTCGCCGCTTTCATGCTTCGAATATGAGCGATCGGACGCAATCCGGCTGCCCGTAGCTTGTCAAAAGCCAGCCATTTCTTGCGCCTTCAGCCGAATGATCATCTATCCGCGCAATGGTTATCTCGCGACCAACTCACTCTTTTACATTGTCGGCTTTTTGCTTGTTGCTTGGCTGGTTCGTATCTCGGCAAACTCACTCTCGCTTACATCGATCAAAAACATTCTCGTACGATCGTGTCCTGTCCGGGTTCATATTGCTCGTCGGTCTCATCACTTTAGGCCGCGCGATCAGCGAAGTGATTCGTTGCACTAGAAGCGCGCATCGACTCAATCAGTCCTCTCGCGTCTCGCCAGCGACTAACAGGGTCCAGCCGATCGGCTGCACAAACTGTGCTGCGGTTGGGTGTGGGCGACCCATCAGGAGCTCAGCCGTCGGCCTGGGCAGAGTGGGGCACCGCGGCGGCACTGATTTACCGCGGAGTTGATTGCAGCGCGTCAATCAATTTGGCACGAGACGCCTGCAGACGCCGTACCATCACTTCGCTCATTCTTCTAAACAATTCATGCCCAAGGGTGAGATCATCCTTGCATAACTGGTGCAGGACTTCGCCATCGAAGAACACGACGGTAGTTGGTTCAATCGCCCGGGCATCGTAATGCCATAAATATGGCGGAAAAAGCCACGACCAGCCAAGCGGTTCGCCAGTGTGGACGCAATCGGTCGAGATGGCGCCATGTTCGAACACCGATCCCTCAATCGCAACTGTACCCTGCTCGATTAAATAGAACCCATCTGCCGGCGCACCCGCGCGAAAAATAACTTCTCCTTTCGCGAATTGTTGTCTGGAAGCAGTAGTCGCTAAAGCCTCAAGGTGATGCGGACTCATTCCCGAAAGAAATGGATGAGTCGCCAATTCAGTATTGCTTTCAGCGGTCGTCTCCACATCTAAAGTCTGCGAAGGTTCTTTCTCTACGCTCTCCGATTCTTGGGAATCGTTAACCATTGATTGTCACCCTGGACGTTTCTCATTGCTTCAGCTTCGTTTTTTTACTGGCCCTGGTTCAGCGCTTCAATCAATCTCGCCCGTGTGGCTTGGAGGCGCCTCACCATTACTTCGCTCATTCTTTTAAACAACTCTTGACCGAGAGCAAGATCTTCATCGCAGAATTGGCGCAGAGTTTTGCCGTCAAAAAAAATAGCAGTAGTAGGTCGAATTGCCCTGGCATGGTAGTGCCAGCGGTATGGCGGGAACAACCACGACCAACCCATCGGCTCTCCAGCTACCAACGTCTCGATCGTAATCGTGCCGCGTTGAGAGACCCAATCTTCGAGGTCGACACCCCCTTCGGTGATCAAATAAAAACCATTTGCTTGTTCGCCGAGGCGAAAGATAACCTCACGTTCCCAAAACTCCCTGAGCGTTGCGCAGCTGGTCAGAAGTTCGATGTGATCCGCTCTCATTCCGACCAGGAAGGGGTGTGAGGCAGAGAGATTCTTAATATGTCCGATTCGAGCGCCGTTCAATGGATATTAGAGTGATCACCAGGTCGGGCGGCAGTCATTAGCTTTTGGCGCGCGGCTTGCAGTCTTCGCAGCATCACGGCGCTCATTCGCTTGAACAGCTCGAAGCCGAGGGAGTGATCTTTTTCGCAGTATTCCCGCAAAATCGTACCGTAGAAGAAGATTGCGTCGGTTTCTTTCAGCGTCCGCGCGGTGAAGTGCCACGCATACGGTGGGAAAAGCCACGACCATCCCAAAAGGTCGCCGTCATGGATCTCATCGACCGGAACTGGTTCCCCCAAAGTTGACGATTCAAGCCGAACCCTACCCCTCACTATGAGATAAAAGCGATTGGCTGGTTCCCCTTCGCGAAAGATGGTCGCATCGGCCTGGTAATGGGAATGCATCGCGCAGTCGGCCAGCGATCGGACATGCTGCTCGTTCATGCCCAGGAGAAAGGGATGTGCGGCGACTTCTTTTTCAAATTTTTTACGGTTGTCACTTACCTGCTCAGCCATGGTGTTTCTCCTTCCGATTGATACTTACTTACTGCTCGTGGCCTCACAAGAAAGCTTCGGTTAATGCTGCGGGGCTCGCCATCAAAGCCGCTTCACAAATGAGTGATATCAAGGTGCCAATCGCTGCCATCGGTCACATGAATGTCGCCGTTCGGCTGATAGGTGTAAGTAATCTGATCAATCCGAACACGCGCTGGAAGAACATTGACGATAACGGCATCGTTTAGGGAAACGAGGCGGGTGCGTAGTTGTTCGCGTCGAGCAAACCGCTTGTCGCTCGAGAGCGCGAACAAATAACCCTTCACACGGATAATACTGCCCTCATGGCTTTCTACCGTCCCCACAAAGTGACGCTTGGCGTCCTCTGGGAATAGTTGTCGATGGATGATGTGAACGTATTCGCCGGAATTGATGATCATAAGTCTATGGTTGTACCTGGAGTTGAAGCAACGTGACGAAAGTCGTTGTGCGGAAGTTTTGACGATCCTACAGCCCGAAACTCTCGCAGGTGATACACCAGTGCCACACAAAGGATCGTGGCGGCGAAAAGCAGCACCGCATACAAAAAGTCGCCGTGCCCGCCGATCCAGTCGGTTCGGCCAGTTGCAATTTGCAAGGCACGATCGATATCCGCGGTGGAATAATCAGTTCCATAAATCCATTTTCCGATTTGTAAGTTCGGATCGAGAAAGATCAACAGATTCGGGTGCGTAAAATCCCACCCGGCTCTCCCAATTTGGAATCCGATCGACTCGAGCAGCTCGTCAATGTCTCGTTGCGTTGCGCTGCCAACCGACCAGCTAAGCGGAACCTTTTCGCGCTCGCGATATTTTGTCAGCGTTGCCGGAGTATCGCCGGCATCGAATGAAAAAAGCAGCACGCGAAATTGACCCGCATCGGTTGAGACGGCCGCCAGCGTTTGCTTGAGGCGATCAACATTTTGCACGCAGGCGCCGTGGCAACGTGTATAGATGGGAAGCAGAATGAGCGGGTATCCGGCAAACTCGGTGAGCTGCCGCGAACGTCCCGTATCGTCTATCCAAGTGATAGAAGCGACGCTTCGTCCACGTTGCGGTGCAACTTCGATTGTATTGTTCCCGCGCGCGTCCGCCGTAACCAGGACGATCGCGATCACCGTTAACAAACGCATCATGGCGTCGTCCCCATAATGATCGGCGATGGACGATCCGGTGTATACGGCGGCGCCCCCGGGAAATTGCTGCGTAACGTCTGCGCAATTGGCGCGGCGTAGGCGATTACGACCAGGAGTACCGCGCCAGACAGCCAGGGCGTGAAACTTTGCACCGCCCGCACCTGTTCGTCATGATATGGCTCCGAAACAATGAGATCGAGAGCGCCTTCTCGTGCGGAGCGGCTAAAAAGCGTGGCGAAAAAGACCGCAAAAAAGATCAGCGCGGCGACGGTCATTACTGTTCCACCGACGCTGCCAAGCATCTTCGCGATTTGCCAATCAGGATGATACAAGGGCGATTGCGGATTGGTATAGGTCAATCCCATGTTGCTGCGTCGCGGCTCGCCACCGGCGCCGCCGATGAACAGGCCCGTGGAAAAAATCATGATGCCGACGGTCCAAATGTACGGCACGGACAAGTTCCATTTTGGAAGTTTGATTTCTTTGCCAGTAAGTTTCGCGACGAGGAAAAGACTCATCCCGATGTAGGAGAGAAAGATCGGCCCCGCGACAGTCTGATGAAAATGCGCCGGCAGCCACGAAGTGTTGTGAACGACATTGTCCAGATTGTACGAGGCATTGATAATTCCTGTGACGCCCCCAAAAATGAAGATGACGAGGCCGCAGAAAAAATAGCTAAAGAGCCATCGATCTCTTGCGAAATACGGAAGTTTCGTCCACCACCCTAACAGACCGCGGCCGGCATTCGCGCGCGCGCCGTGTTCCATCGATGCAGCCAGTGCGAAAGCAGTTGCAAAACTGGGCACTGCCACCAGCATGGTGAAGAAAGCGTGGACGAATTTCCATGTCGTGCTGATTCCCGGTTCAGTGAATTGGTGATGAATTCCAACGGGACACGAGTAGAGCAACAGCCACATGAACGTCAGTCGGCCGGCAAAATCGGAATACAACTTCCCGCCTGAAAGCTTCGGCAGCATCGTGTAGTACATG
>JBKPQI010000159.1:0-4169 GCA_046733975.1 Verrucomicrobiota bacterium | reverse complement strand
GATCTGGTGCGGAACGGATGACGGTTTGATCCACCTAACCACAAATGGAGGGAAGAGCTGGAGCGACATCACTCCACCTGCGATTTCAGCGTGGCAAAAAATTTCGATCATCGATGCCGGACACTTTGATGCCGACACCGCCTACGCGGCGGTGAACACGCTGCGACTGGACGACCTGCGTCCACATATTTACCGAAGTCACGATTCCGGCAAAACGTGGGCCGAGATCGTTCGTGGGATCCCTGATGGTCAAACCGTGAATGTCGTACGGGAAGATACGCAGAGAAAAGGGTTGCTGTTCGCGGGAACTGAGCGCGCCGTCTACGTCTCGTTTGATGACGGTGATAACTGGCAATCGTTACGACTAAACATGCCGGCGACATCGGTGCGGGACCTTGTCATCAAGGACGACGATCTGGTGGTCGCGACGCACGGCCGTGGCTTTTGGATTTTAGACAACATTACTTCGCTGCGGCAATGGAACGCGGAGCAGCACGAGACGGTTCTGTTCAAGCCTCAAACCGCTCTGCGAATTCGATGGAGTCTCAATACCGATACTCCGCTGCCACCGGATGAGCCGGCAGGTCAAAATCCACCCGATGGCGCGATGATCGATTATTTCCTGGCGGAAAATGCGCCGGTAGTACTCGAGATTAAAGATAAGAAAGGAAATCTGGTCAGGCGCTATACCAGCAGCGACGCGCCGGTGTTGCCCGATCCGAAAAAGCTGAGAATCCCGAACTATTGGATCCGGCCGTTCACTGCACTTTCCTCTCAGCGCGGGATGCATCGCTTTCTTTGGGACGTGCATTACACGCCCCTCCCGGCCGTCGAACCAGAGTATCCAATGGCTGCGGTCTATCGCGATACACCGCCGAGTCCAACGTCGCCGTGGGTGGTGCCAGGCGAATACAGTGTCGCGCTTACCATTGGCGACCGGACCTACACACAACCGTTGACCGTGAAAATGGATCCCCGCGTGAAAATGTCGGAGAACGAATTGCAGGAGCAGTTCGCATTGTCGCGGCAGTTGTCCGAACTGCGGGCGAATCTGGAGCCAATCGGCGACGTCTTTGACTCCTTAGTCCGGCAATTGACGAAAGTACGCGCGCAGTCGTTACCAAAGAACGTCGAGGAAAAATTGGATACACTGAATTCGAGCTTGAAGGAGTTGGGACCGCCCAATGCGCGTCCAGGGGCGGGTCCTTCGCTTGCCGCTTTAGGTTCGGCCAAGGATTTGTTCGAGCAGATTGAGGGAGTCGATGCGGCGCCAACTGATCGGGTCAAGGCGGCGGTGAACCAGGTGCGAGAGCAGGCGGCTGTGCTGACCAAACGGTGGCCGCAGATCACGGCGCAAGATGTGCCGGCGTTGAACAAGGAATTGGAAGCTGCAGGTTTGTTGCCCGTTCGACTGGAGCCGTAAATCTTCCGTTTGTGGAAATCTGTTTAGCGTCGCCCGTCGAAATTTATCGACGGAGCGCACGCGCGCCCGATTCTCCGGCAACGCCGAGATCTAATTTCAGAGCACGGCTTTAGCTCGCCGTCTGCAACATCTCAGGTGCTTCCAACTAAAAAGTAACAAAATTGTAACATTTTCATCGATTATCCCGTTGTCGCCGGAAAAACGAGCGCTATTATCACACTTATTAAATTCACACGGAGGGTCTATATTATGAAGAAAATTCTTATGGCGTTGGTAGCAGCCGGACTGAGTGTCTCGCTGCACGCGCAGAACGGTGCGCCCACTCAATTCAACGAAGCCACCATCGCGCAATTACAAGCAAAAATGCGTGCCGGAACACTTACTTCCGTCGAGCTAACTAAATTCTATCTTGCGCGCATCGCCGCGCTCGACCAGAGCGGAATCGACGGCGGAGTCAATGCCATTATTGAACTAAACCCAGATGCACTCGCCATCGCGCAACAAATGGACGACCTCCGGGCCAAGGGCGTAGTGCTCAGTCCTCTCCACGGAATTCCAGTACTGATCAAAGACAACATTGATACTCACGACAAGATGCAAACGACTGCCGGCTCGTTCGCGTTATTCGGCACACCGGCTCCGAAAGACTCCACTGTCGCCGCGAATCTGCGGGCCAACGGCGCCGTGATCCTCGGCAAAACGAACCTTTCCGAATGGGCAAATTTCCGTTCTTTTGAATCGACCAGTGGCTGGTCTGGTCGCGGCGGTCAGACGAACAACCCCTATGCGCTCGATCGTAATCCGTGTGGCTCCAGCTCCGGCTCCGGTGCGGCCGCCTCAGCAAATTTCGCCACTGTTTCTTTCGGCACCGAAACCGACGGAAGTATCGTCTGCCCGGGAAATGCCAACGGCGTGGTCGCCATTAAGCCGACCGTCGGTCTCGTTAGCCGCGCCGGTGTTGTTCCAATTTCGCACACGCAAGACACAGTTGGTCCGCACGCGCGGACAGTTCGCGATGCGGCCACCGCGCTCGGCATGATTCAAAGCCGGACCTTCGACGGCCGCGATCCGGCGACCGGCGGTGTTCCACTGGGCTGGCAAGGCACGGGCAAAACGCGGCCGCCGCTTCCAACCGATTACACCCAGTTTGTTGATCCGAACGGGCTCAAGGGAGCAAGGCTTGGGCTGACTCGCGCAGGCATTGAGGGGTTTGATCCATTCAACCCCACGCCGCAGTCCATTGTTGATGCGTTCGATGAGGCGGTCGCGACACTCCGCGCCGCCGGAGCCACTATCGTCGATCTCGACGCCCAGGGCTTCACTTTTCCCGATACCGGCAACAGCGAATTTCTGGTGCTCTGCTACGAATTTCGGCAGGACATAGCGAAGTACTTTGCCACTCGCGTGGGCGTGCCAGTTGCAAATGGCAACCTGTCGACCGCGATACGGTTCAACCGCGAACACGCTGATGTGGAGATGCCATTCTTCAACCAGGACATCTTCACCTTTTGCGCCGCACTTGCTCAGGGGCCCGATACGCCTCAACCACTGTTTGGCGGGCTAACTTACAACCAGGCGTTGCAAAAGGATCACAACGCGGGCGTCAACGGCATCGATAGAGCGCTCAAGCAATACAATCTCGATGCCATCGTTGCTCCCACGGATAACCCCGCCTGGGAGACCGACCTGCTCTACAGCGACACCGGCCGCTTTTACTTCGCAAGCTCCGGGTTCGCCGCGCCGCCCGGGTATCCAATTGTTCAGGTGCCGGCAGAGATGGTTTTGCAGACGCCGATGGGCATTAGTTTCCTCGGCACCGCGTTCAGCGAGCCGACGTTGATCAAGCTGGCGTCAGGTTGGGAAGCGTTCACCAAAGTGCGCGCTCATAACCCGCCCAAATTCCTCGACAACACGCCATCCACTCACATCAACGGCACAAATCCGCGCCCGGTCCAGGATTCCGATACGGTTAATCCGGCGAACGCGAACAGAAAACATCGGCGGTTGTAAGGCGCCAAGCAGCCGATCACACATTGGTGGAGGGACGCGCTTCCGCGCGTCCCTCCGTCTCGTAGTCGCGCGGTTGCGTGGATCGTTGCGATCATCCTAAATTCTCCAGCTTCCGGCGCTGCTTCCCTCTCGTTCCCAAACTCAGTCTGGGAACGCAGTTGTTCTTGAAACTCTGTTTCCCTGTTCGTTAGAATACTGCAACGCTGGGACAACTAACACGGGGGTTCTGCACCGCCCTTACAGCGCACGCCTGCAGTTTGTAGCGGCGCTCGGCGAGCCCCGAAGTCCGCTCTAGTAGTAACCCGGGCGATTTATAACGAGGCGTAGTGTGCACGCGCATGCGGTGGCAGAAATGTGATGATTGTTGTCATTGCTGCCAGGCCGGGAAGGGCGACCATCCCATCATGAACACATCGGATTATTTCAGGAGACCCATGAGCTTTGTTAATTTGTTTAACAGAACCGCCTCAGTGGGCGCGGTCGCGGTTTTTGTTTTCGCTCAGGTGTCGTTAGCCGCAAGCTCAGAGAAAAGCGCCGACTCGCTTAGGCCAACCCCGCCCATCCCCGTCGCCTTTGTCATTTCCGAAGGCGCAGTTGTCATCGATTTTTGCGGTCCGTGGGAAGTTTTTCGAGACGTCATGCTGCCGAGCGGCGAGCAGCCGTTTCGTCTTTATACCGTATCGGACAAGACCAAGCCGATTCGCGCTGGTGGCGGAATGAAGATTGTTCCCGAGTA
>JBKPQI010000158.1:0-4705 GCA_046733975.1 Verrucomicrobiota bacterium | reverse complement strand
ATACAGCAGCCCGACCGCGACGAAATTCAGATCGAGGTCGCTGGCGGATTTGCAATGGTCGCCCGAGAGAATGCCGAGACCGCCGGAGTAATTTGGAACTGATTCATGGAACCCGAATTCAGCCGAGAAATACGCCACGGGTCTCTGCAGAGCGGCGCCGGCCCCGGCTTTTCCGTAGGTATCCTTGCGCGCGAGATATTTTTGGAAGGCGTCGTAAACCTGTTTGAGTTCGCGCAGAAAAGTTTTGTCGGTGGCAAGTTCCTCCAAGCGGCCTTGACGCGAGAGCTGGAGCATGCGTACCGGATTATGATTGGTCCGGTTCCACAACTCCGGGTCGAGATGACGGAAGAGGCGTCGGGCGGATGGCTCCCACGTCCACCAGACATTTGAGCCGAGCTCGCGCAGCGCCTCGAGCGGGCCGGGAAGGGTGGGTACTATATTATAGGAGTGAAAGTTTGGCATGGCGGGAAAACGGCCAATATCGCGATTTTGTCACGAAACGGGAAAGCAGCAAATTGCGGGCGAAGCGGGAGCGGCCATCGTAATTGCGCTTGTGCCAAGCTCCGAATGGAAAACACAGGCGCTCGACAGAAGCGCCTCTGCAACACCTCTCACTTCTGTTCATTGAATGTTGGGCGTTGAGCGTTTGCCTTTCGCTCTTTTACTCTTCGCCCTGCGCTTGTTGACCCTCGTGTTTAGGATCGTTATCGTGGCGGAACGACCAGGCCGAGGATGAAGCCGGTAAAGAGGCCACCGAGGTGAGCGGACATGCTGACCTGGGGAGTGAAGGAATCGAAGGCCAGCTGTAACAGCACAATAACGAAAATGTTGCGAAGGCGTTGTTGGGCGAGAGGAAGATGACGGTGGCGAAGGAGAAAACCAGCCCAGGTCCCAACCACGCCCATAATACAGCCCGACGCGCCCACGAGTTGCACCGGAGGTCCCAGTCTTAGTTTCGTTAGTAAAACAACTGCGATACTGGAGCCGAGCCCCGACACTATGTAGCAAACGAAGAAGAGCGACCCGCCGATTTGTCGTTCGAGTGCCGGACCAAGGAGAAGCAGGGCAAAAAGGTTAAAGAAAATGTGAACCGGGCCGTAATGGAGAAAGAGAGCGGCAAAAAGCCGCCAGTATTCGTGTCGATAAATTACCGAGCTGGTATCGAGTTCGCCGAGGCGATGCAGGGTAACGTCATTGGTAGAGCCACCGCTCACAAGTTCGAGAATGAAGGCAGCAATGTTGAGGATGATTAATGTGAGAACGATTGGTGACAAACTGAAGGTGGGCCTGCGGGCGTAATGCGGGAAGCGAGCGGCTTGTGCGCGATGCTGGAAGAAAGCGGGCACGAGCAAAAGAGCACAACACGCGAAGGCGGCGACCCACCCGGCGATCGACCGGGCTACCAGCCATGAAAGAGCGGAGACCAATAAGATAAAGCCGGCGCGAGCGCGCGCACTCGGAGTTTGGGGTTGGAAAGTTTGGAGCAAAATCAACACTGATGTCGCGACAGCGGTAAAAAGGAGAATGTGATTGAGCTCCATGGCGGATTACGGGGCGAAATGATTGAGTGTCGGAGTAGTGGAGAGATGAAAGGAACGAAAGGCAAACAACATCGAACAGCGCGCGCCGAACGTCGAAACGTAATGGAAGAAGGGAATGGCGGACGACAGGCACCCGGCATTGTAGGGGGTTTCGGTGAAAGGGCGTTTTCGCAAATGGGTGACTTGGGAGTCGCCGCCCCCCAGTCCGAGGCAAATGCCGCGAAAGTTGCTTTGCGGCGCGCAATTTCTGCCGAGATTCGGTGAGTGCGGATTTCCATTACAAATTATCTGGATGTGATGTCGTCGTGGTGCTTCTGGTCGCAGCCGACCTGGACGGAATTGAAACGTCGATACGCTGATCGGGTGAAGTTCGACTGGAAGATTGCGCTGATGGATCCGGCAGGGCTGCCGAAGTCGCGCAAACAAGAGGAATGGTATTACCGCCGCAGTGGATTGATGAATCGTTCGCCGTTCATGTTGCGGACCGATTCCTACGAGCCGGTTTTGCCGGAGTATCTACCGGCGAATCTGGCGGCGGAAGCGGCGCGCGATCTTGGAATCACCGATGACAGAGTGCGGCTGGCCCTTTCCAAAGCAATCTTGCGCGAAGGATCAAAGGCCATTCGCGATATCGACGTGGCAGCGGAAGTGGGTGCTCGCGTATCCGGTTTGGACAAGGCGCAACTGGCGGAGCGGGCGCGTTCGCCGGAAATCGAAAAACGCATACGTCAGAGTACGATGGAATGGCAGGAGCTGAAAGTAAACCAGCGCCCGACCTTTCTCATCGATACTGAAATTGGCGATCGCGCAATCTTCTCCGGTGTGATAAAGTTGGAACCGATAGCTGCCACTTTGGATTCGATGATTGACGACGCTGCCGCTTACGCTGCCCATGCCGCTCATTTCGGCTCGGCGCCTTCTGAATAGAAATCACCTTGCGACTGTTCCATTGTGGCTACAATTTTCCCCGGCTCGCGGAAACTGCGGGCCCGTCGATGCGGTCTTCGCAGCTGTATCGATGCGGAGTGCTCCGGTGTTGCGTTCCCGCGACGGCGGATTGCGAAAATGAAATCACGGCGATGCGCAGCACTCTCGTTTCGTCGAAAGGAGCCTAAATTCTGCAACCACAAGTTCGTGTAAATGGTCGGATTCGGGCCCGCGAAGTGCGGGTGATCATGGGATCGACTGGAGAACAACTCGGCGTCATGAAGTTGTCGGACGCCCTGCGCAAAGCTCAAGGTCTGGAGCTGGATCTTGTTGAAGTCGCGCCAACGGCAAATCCCCCGGTGTGTAAGATCGTCGATTTCGGGAAGTATCGTTACGATATCGCGAAACAGGAGAAGGACCGGAAATCGTCTCCGGCGGCGAAGCTGAAGGAAATCAAGTTTCGGGTCAACATCGACGAGCACGATTACCTGACCAAGATCCGGCACGGCGAAGAGTTTCTCGATCGCGGGAACAAGGTCCGCGTGCAGTTGCAGTTTCGGGGGCGCGAAATGGCGCACCAGGAATTCGGCATGCAATTGATGAACAAAGTAAAGACCGATCTGGCGGGAATGTCGCAGGTCGAAATGGAACCGAAGCTGGCGGGACGGAACATCACGATGACCTTGTCGCCGTTGCCGGCGAGCCGGCGAAAGCGGCGTTTCCAGCCTGTGCCACTACCCGAAGAAGCGTCACCCAACGGAACTAATTCCGAGGCGACGTGGGGATAACTCTTCCTCTTCAATCTTTGCCCGCAAGCGAGCAGAGATAGAGCAAATGTCGCGTTGCCTCGCGGTCGAGGACCCTGTCATCCTGAACGAAGTGAAGGATCTCTCAACCAATCTTCTAGCGGTTACTTAAGCTGCATTGATCATCTGCGAACCATGGGAGAGATCCCTCGCTCTCGCTCGGGATGACAGAGTTATTTGCTTGAGCGATTGGGAATCGCTTTTGTTTAGTCGGTAGTCTAGAGACAACCGCTCCTTGGGGCTTATCGACGCCCGAGTGGCTTCTGTAGCGGCCGTGTATGACCGCCAAGTCCGTTTTCCTCGGCGGTCAGAGGCCGCCGCAATAAGGACAGAAGACAGCGGTTTTCCGATACGCAATTTTCCCATTTCCGAGACTTGAAAATTTTCAAAAATTGAGTGTCATACAAACTCTTTTCATCACCCCTTTTTCTGATGATTAAAGTTCGAAATCTGAAGAAATCCTTCGGACCGATTACCGCCGTCAACGGTATCTCCTTCACGGTGGAAGTCGGAGAAGTACTCGGTTTTCTCGGGCCCAACGGCGCCGGTAAATCCACTACCATGCGGATGATTACCGGATTCGTTCCTCCATCCGAAGGCGAGGTTTCGGTCGGCGGGTTCAACATGCTGGATAATCCGATCCCGGCCAAGCGGCTCATCGGTTACCTCCCGGAGAACGCTCCGTCTTACACCGATATGACCGTGCTGGAGTTCCTGAAGTTCGCAGCGGAACTTCGCGGCTTGCGCGGTGAGGCCAGGACGCGCGCCGTTAATCGCGTAGTCGAAATGTGTTTTCTTGAGTCCGTCCGGCTCCAGAGTGTCGAGACGTTGTCGAAAGGATATCGGCATCGCACCTGTTTCGCGCAGTCGATCATCCACGATCCCAAAGTGTTGATCCTGGATGAGCCGACCGACGGCCTCGATCCCAACCAAAAACACGAAGTGCGAACCTTAATTCGCGAGATGGGAAAAACGAAGGCGATCATTTTCTCCACCCACATACTCGAGGAAGTCGAGGCGGCGTGTTCGCGGGCCATCATCATCGATCGTGGACGAATCGTGGCGAACGGCACGCCGGACGAATTGAAACAGCGCTCGGAACACGCAGGCGCGGTAACCTTGCGCCTGATCGAAGGCGATTCGTATCTCGTTAAGCAAAAGTTAAGCGAGCTTTCGGCTGTAGGCCGCTGCGTTGTCATGGAAGAATCGCCTGTCGCGATTCGCGCTTATGTAAAGAAAAATGGTGATCGGAGCGAGCTTGCGCAGGCGATTGGTGAATTGGCCGCAGCGGAGCGCTGGAAAATTGCCGAACTCCATACCGAAGAAGGGCGCCTCGACGAAGTCTTCCGCAACATCACGTTGCCCGATACTACGGAGGCGCAAAGCAAATGAGCGAAGCAACCATGGAAATGCCCAAGGCGGCAATTACCT
>JBKPQI010000157.1:0-15831 GCA_046733975.1 Verrucomicrobiota bacterium | reverse complement strand
CATGACGATTCAGCGCGTCACGCAAACTATCCTGATCACCGATCGCGTTCGTCATGATTTCTGACATGCCTCGTTATCCCCGTTATTATTGCCATTATTATTGCCAATTTGTAACTATCGAGTCCGTTTAACGAGGGCAACGGTGAGGGAGGGATTCGAACCCTCGGTACCCTTTTGAGGTACGGCGCTTTAGCAAAGCGCTGCTTTCGACCACTCAGCCACCTCACCAAAGTCGGCGGTCATAGACCGCCGCTACCATTAGGTGCGGGGAATATGGCGGGTAATTGGAATTTTCCAACCAGCGAATGCGGGTTGCGGATTTGATTGGAAGTCGTCTCTTGCATTCGAACAGGCGCTCGCCGCGACGAGCGCTTCTAGAACGCGGATTGCTATTGCATGATCAGTGAGGAAGAGGCGCTGGAGAAAATTCTGGCGGCGGTTTCGCCCTTGCCGTCGACGGAGGTTTTTCTAGCGGATGCGCTGGATTCGTTCGCCGCGACCGACGTGTTTGCGACAATTGCGCTTCCGCCCTTCGACAATTCGGCGATGGATGGTTATGCCATCGTGGCGGACTCGCTGGCAAAAAGCGCCCGTCTTAAAGTTATCGGCGAACAAGCAGCAGGCGTTTCACAGGATCTTTCGGTTTCGCTTGGAGAAGCGGTCCGAATTTTCACCGGCGCGCCGATGCCAAAAGGCGCGAACGCGGTAGTGATGCAGGAGGAAACGCAACGCGAAGGGGATTTTGTTACTGTCCGCACCGGACAAATTTGCGAGGGCGATTTCGTGCGAAAAGCGGGCGCCGATCTTGCCTTTGGTCAGCAAATCATGGGGCGGGGTGATCGATTGCGGCCGGCGAAGATCGCATTACTCGCGTCCCAGGGAATCCGATCAGTCACGGTCGGCAAGCGTGTGCAAGTGGCAATCGTGACGACGGGCGACGAGCTTGTCGCTCCCGGAAAAGAATTACACGCGGGACAGATTTTCGAGAGCAACGGTGTGATGCTGGCGTCGCTCACAGCGAGAACGAACGCGAGCTTGAACATGCGGCGGCATTGTCCGGATGACTTCGAAAAACTTTGCGCGGCACTACGCGAGGCAACGCAATATGATGTCGCAATCACCAGCGGCGGTGTTTCTGTTGGGGAACGCGATTTCGTCCGCGAAGCGTTGGGCGAAATTGGTGCTGAGATTGATCTCTGGCGAGTGGCGGTCAAGCCCGGAAAACCTTTTTTGTTCGGGCAGCTTCGCTCAAACAACACGACAGGCGAGACGGTCCGAGCCGGACTGGCGGTTGCCAGCCTCACCGGGTCTCAGCCGGACGGGCGTAGGATGCCTGCGGCCCGCAGTTGTCTGATCTTCGGACTTCCGGGAAATCCGGTTTCGACGTTCGTGACTTTCCTCATTTTCGTGCGGCCGGTTTTGTTGCGGATGATGGGAGCAGGCGATATCGGGTTGCCACGCACTCGCGTCCATCTTGGCCATGAAATTTCCGGTGACGAAACACGGCCGCATTATGTTCGCGGAGAATTGAAGGACGGAGAATTCAAAGCGGTCGGTCATCAGGAATCGCATGCGCTCTTTGGTCTCGCTCGCGCCAATGCTTTGCTTCGGGTCAAAGCGGGAGAAAAGCTGGAGGTTGGGAGCGTAGTCGAAGTACTGTTGATCGATTAACAGTTTGGTAACGGGCCAGCTCTGCGGAATGTTTGTTTTTCGCCACGCGACGCGGCTGCGCGTGAGAACTCGGCATCGGCTGGAAGCCGATGGTTTTATAGAGCGGCAGTCTGGAGACAGCCGTTCCTTGAAGAGCGGTCAGGAGTCGCGTGCGCTCTTCGGTCTCGCTCGCGCCAATACTTTGCTTCCGGTCAAAGTAGGAGAACGCTGGAGATTGGGAGCGAAGTCGAAGTGCTGTTAGTCGATTGATTCTCGCGGCCAGCGAGATCGTGACTGCTACTGGATTAAATGCCATCCCCGCCGTTGACACCTCGGCCTCGTTTCTTAGTTTTAGCGCGGTGAAATTGGAAGCAACGGTGGCCGAACCTGCGCAATTTAGGGCTGATGCGGAACGGCTTTCCCACATCATCATGGAGATGCAGCGTTGCTTTCTCATGCATCTTTGCAAGGAACTGGCTCCCGGTAACGTTTCCTTCTCTCAGTATTTTCTTTTGGCCGCGCTTGATCAAAAGGAAGTGCTAACGATGTCTGCCATTGCACAAAAGATGGGGCACACGACGGCGGCGGCGAGCGGCCTGGTGGCGCGCCTCGAGAATTTGGGCTATGTCACGCGGGCTTGCGGCGCGCAGGACCGGCGAAAAGTGATGGTCTGCATCACGTCCAAGGGCTCGGCGCTGGTTCGGCGTATTCGTGAAGAAATGATGGCCAATCTAATGAAGTTGATGGCGCACCTCACCCCCGCGGAAAACAAAGCGTGGCTGCAAATTTACACAAAAATTTATGATTTCTGTCAGGCGAAACATTCTGCCAACAATCGCTGGGAGTGCTAGCCGGCTTCTGCGCCTGCATTAAACTTCGCGCTTTTCCTGGCGGAAAACTTTCCCTAAAAGCACATCGGAATGAATCGCCTTAACCGTATCGCGCTCTGCGCGATTCTATTGTTGGCAACAAAAGTGAACGCCGGCGAAACCGCGAGCCAGGCTCGGATTAGCGGACGCCAGTTCACACTTGAACAAGCAATCATCACCGCGTTACAGCAAAACCCGGACATTTTGCGAGCGCGGCAGGAGATCGAACGAACTAAAGGTCTGTTCATTGAATTGCGGGCAGCGGCAATGCCGCAAATCATTGAAACGGCTCAATTCCAGGACTTGGATCCGCACATCACAAGCATCGGCGGGGTGAGGGATCAGCCCGGCACTTCATTCGTAAATCAAATCGGTGCGGAACGAACTTACACGTTACAGATTGCCGCCAACCAGGTGATCTTTTCCGGCGGCCGCGTGCCAGGACAAATCAGCTCGGCCAGCTTTCAGCGCGACAGTAGCTATTACGCGTTTCGTAATGCCATTGATCAGGTTGTAGCGACCGTGCGCCAGCAATTTTATCTCGTGCTTCTTGATCGCGCACTGATCGGCGTTCAGGAACAATCGGTGAACCTGCTGCAGAGCCAGTTGCAAGATCAACAGAACCGATTCGAAGCCGGCACGGTCCCACGATTCAACGTTTTGCAGGCTCAAGTCGCGCTCTCCAACCAACTTCCACAACTGATTTCGGCGCGGAACAACTATACCATCGCTCAACTCCAACTCGCCAAGACCCTGGGACTCGACTTTGATCCGCGCCGCGGAGATCGTCCTGCGCTGGACGCGGTAGGGGAATTGGTCTACGTGCCGCGTGAGATTCCGGTGGCGCAGGCGATTGCTCTCGCGAAACAGAATCGCCCCTTCCTGAAACAACAGGAAGCAACAGTGCTTTCGAACAACGCACAGGTCGCGGTCGCGCGTTCAGGCTACTTCCCGCAAATCAACGCACTCGCCGGGACCGAACTGCGCAGCTCGCCTTTGACCGACAATATTCGAGCATCAAAGACTGGTTACATTTTCGGCGCGACCGGCACCTGGGCGATTTGGGATTGGGGCGCAACTTTCGGGCGCGTAAAGCAAGCGCAAGCCATTCTGGAACAATCAAAAGTCACATTGGATGATGATGTCCGGCAGGTGGAACTCGAGGTGCAACAGGCATTCGCCAATATCCTTCAGGGCCGCGAACTGGTGAAAGCGACTGAAAAAAGTGTCGAACAGGCGGACGAAGCGCTGCGTCTCGCCTCGGCGCGGCTTGATGCGGGTGCGGGCACGCAGTTGGAAGTCCTCGACGCGCGCACGCAGTTAACGACGGCGCAATCGAACCGCTTACAAGCATTGTACACCTACAACAGCGCGGTGGCTGAATTCGACCGCGCTACTGCGACGGAGGTGAAATATTCCGTTTGTGTCGATGAACCGAGGACGCGCGGGAGATTACACAGCCAGCCGCAGGCGACACCAGGACCGAAGCCGACGCCGCTGCCACTAAATGGGAATTGCGCGGAGGCCACTTCCGTAACGCGAACAAAGACAACGAAGAGTTCGCTTGCAAAGTAGCGTTCTACCGATCGAAACGTTTCCCGCGCTGGAGCGAGTCGGGGACGGGACGGCGCTGCCGTGTGTTCACGGATTCGTGCGGCGGATTCCGGGGATCGAGTTGTCGCACGACAAGGCAACGGTGCTGGAGAATCTCGATCACGTCCATGGTGAAGCGAGAGATGCGCTGGGGCTCGGCGACCGGAAATTTGTCACGGCGCGGCAGGTCCATGGCAACAAGATTGCGGTAGTCAATGCCCTCCTTGCCGGGGACAAGTGTTTCGAAAGTTGTGATGGATTGATTACGAATCAGCACGATGTCTGCCTAGGAATTTACGTAGCGGACTGCTGCGCCGTTTACCTGCTCGATCAAAATGGCCGAGCAATTGGTTTGGTTCATTCGGGCAAAAAAGGAACCGCCTTGGGAGTCATTAGAAACGCAATCACATCGATGCGTGAGGAATTTGGAATTGAGCCCGGCGATCTGGTTGCGCAATTGAGCCCGTGCATCCGGCCACCCCATTATGAAATTGATTTCGCCGCAGAAATTGTCCGGCAATGCCGCGCTGCCGGCATCAAACAGGTTCACGATAGTGGCGTCTGCACCGCCTGTGACTTGGAGCATTACTATTCCTATCGCGTCGAGAAAGGAAAGACCGGCCGGATGTTAGCCCTCTTGGCTCTGTAGCCACGGCGCTCTGTCGCCGTAAACAGCCCCGACAGAGCGGGGCGGCTACAGCTAACGAACTGTAGGGCAACCGTTCCGGTTGCCATTCAATCGCCCGCGGGCGGTTCGGGTGAACCACCGCTACCAGCACCACCACGTTTGAGCGGGCAGATGGCACGCTTGCCCATCGCATCGCCAACAAACCGGAAAAATTCATGGCCGAGATCCGTCCATTGCATCTGTTTGGATCTTTCCAGCGCCTGTCGCGTATTCAGCCCGCTGAGATATAGCAGCTTGAAAGCGCGTTTGATTTCATCGCGTTGCGCCGACGAAAATCCCGCGCGCCGAAGGCCGACAGTGTTCAACCCGAAAACGTAATTGCGTTCCGCCGCAATCACGAACGGCGGAATGTCTTTGCTAAATGCGGAGGCTCCCTGTGTGATCGCAAATCGCCCCACCCGGATGAATTGGTGGAAGACACAGCCGCCGCCCAGAAATGCGCCGTCAGCAACGAAAACATAGCCGCCCAGCAAACAGTTATTGGCGATAATCACCTTGTTTCCGATCTCGCAGTTGTGCCCGAGGTGCGCGCCGGCCATCAGAAAATTCTCGTCACCAATTTTGGTGGCGCTACCCTCGGCAGTTCCGCGATGAATCGTGCAATGTTCACGGATTACATTTTTGGCGCCGATTTCGACACGGCTGCGCGTTGTCGGCGCGAAAGTGAGATCCTGTGGCTCGCCGCCGATGACGGTGCCGTGGGCGATCCGATTCTCGTGACGGACGATCACTTCACCTTCCAGGACGACATTCGCTCCTATAATTGAGTTGTCGCCGATACTGACTGCACCGCCGACAAAGCTGTGCGGTCCGATCTCGACATTGCTGCCGATTTTCGCGCCCGAGGCGATAACCGCAGTAGGGTGAATCATCAGAGCACGCCTGCTTCCTTGAAACTGAAATAGGGCGCGCGGCCGTCGCTCGGTGAACCAATGATGACGTGGTCGAGCAGTTTGATCTGCAAGAGCTCAGCCGCTTCGGCCAATCGACGCGTCAAGCTGTGATCGGTGCTGCTTGGAGTTGGATCGCCTGAAGGATGATTGTGCACCACGATAATGGCGTAGGCGGAAGTTAGGAGCGCCGGTCGAAATACTTCCCGCGGATGCGCGATACTTTCATTCACGCTGCCCAAAGAAATCTCCTGTGTCTCAATTAATCGGTATCGAGTATCGAGCAGGATGACGCGGAGTGATTCCTTCTGCAGAGCGCGCATTTCCGCCCCAAAAAATTCGTTCACCAGTTCCGGCGAATCGATCTTCTCGCGGACGAGTTTCTCTTTTGCCATGCGATCGGCGAGCTTGAACGCGGCCGCCAGTTGCACGGCTTTGGCAACCCCAACACCGCGGATGTTCTTCAACTCGCGTGCCGAAATTCGCGCCAAACCATTCAGGGTTTTGTACTTCTCCAAAATTTCGCCGCCGACTTCGACCGCATTCTTCCCGCGCACGCCGGTACGCAGCAGAATGCCAATCAGTTCACGATTCGTTAGACCGTCGGCCCCGTGTTTCAGCAGTTTCTCGCGCGGACGATCCTCCTCCGGCAGCTCGCGAATTTTGATCGCAGCCATTGTCGCTTCCGGCTCAGGCGGTGTGCGCGCGAAGCGATTGTAGCATCAAGCCAACGGTGTCGGCGAAAAGCTGAAGCGATTTCATGGCCGGCGATTCCGGCAAGTCGTCGAGTTGAGCGCGAGCTTGTTGCAAACGTCTCATTCCGCTGGCCAGGGACTCGTCCATGGCGCCGGTCGCGCTCGTTTTTAACAGCAGACTCACCGCCGCGTAATCACCTTCCAGAATTAACTGGCAGTAGCGTTCCTTGTCGATTGCTGAAGCCTGACGCAGCAGTTGCAACATCGGAAGAGTCATTTTGCCTTTGCGCAAATCGGTGCCGAGCGTTTTTCCCGTCGCGTTTTCGGATCCGGCCAAATCGATGCAGTCGTCGTAAATCTGATAAGCCGCGCCAACGTGACGTCCGAAACCAGCTAGCGCTTCCACTTGAGAGGTCGGTGCGTGGTTTAGCCGCGCACCGAGCTCAGCGGCCACCGCAAACAAAGTCGCCGTTTTGAGTTCAATGATCCGGAAATATTCCTCGATCGCTAGATGCAAATCGAAGCGACGCTGCGTTTGAATGATTTCGCCAGAGCACACGTCGCGCGTTGCCCGCGCAATGGCGCGGCTGACATCCGAGTCGTCAAAGCGGGTCGAAAGATCAAGTGCGTGTGCAAACAGCGAATCGCCGAGCAGCACGCTCAACGTATTTCCCCACCGCGCGTTTACTGTCGGTTGGCTGCGGCGACGTTCGGCATCGTCGATGATGTCATCGTGGATGAGCGTGGCTAAATGGATCAGCTCGACAATTACCGCCAGGTCCAGATGTTCGTTCGTAACTGCGCCCGTCGCGGCGCCGGCGAGTAACGCGACCAGCGGGCGCAAGCGTTTGCCACCGCTGTCCAGCGCGTAACTTACGTAACCTTCGATCGCCGGATCAAAGGCTTCAGTCTGCCGGGCGATGCGTTGCGAGACTTCGTCCAAATGCGGCTGCACCACTGACGCGACTCGCGTCAGAGGACTAATTTTCAGCGGTGCCGCGGTCGAGCGCAGTGAAACTTCCACCGCTTCAGAATAGAAGACGTGTTTTTATTGTCAAAGCCGCAAGCAGATTTCTGAAACTGACGGGTCGTTGTTTCCATTTGCTCGATTACAAATTAGCCGGCCCCACCTGATCAACTGGCGTCAGTCGCAGCGGCAGACCGAGGAAGCGGCTCTGAGCCTCGGGAGCCGCAGAAGTGGGCTCTCTGACATCAGCGGCGCCGCAACCAAGCGTCCGTCTCATACTTCGTTGTCGCTACCTCTTGGGATGCGCGTAACATGGCCATTTCCATCTCGGCATCATGCAATCGCTTAGACAAGAATTTACCGAAAATATTGCGAAAGTTTCCGTCCAGTTTTTCGCGCTGAATACTTCCCTGATGAAGCAAGCCGTTCCGTGTTTTTCGGTGAGCAGCTCCCGCAATTTTGCGGCCATTGACCATTACGTCGGCTTGCACAGGGTTGGCGAAGCAATGATTGTAGCGGTGGTCTGTGACCGCCGATTCTGTTTCGTTGCGGCGGCCGTAGAGCCCCGCCACGGATACAAGTTCTCGCTCTTCGCTCTCTGTCGCTAACGCAAAACACAAAGCGCGATGAACGTTTTCGTAAATAGATTTCGAGGGTAGAGAAAAGATTGGGTCGTTCACCGGAACGATGATCGAGTACGTCAGATCTTCACCATGCGGCACGATTCCGCCGCCAGTCCAACGGCGAACCATCGGTCTTTCGCCGGAGCCAGCATAGGCTTCGGCGAAACTAACAAAGTACCCGAACGAAATCGCGGGTTGGTTCCACCGGTAGAATCGAAGGATTGCGGATTGCGCTCTGCCCAGCAGCACCTCGTCAATTGCCATGTTGAGCGGCCCAGCGCGCGGCGTCGGGTCGTCTATGACAAGGAGGTCGTCAAAGAGCGGAGTCGATCTCTTCAAGAATTTGGGTGGCCGCGATGATTGGGTCCGGCGCGGCGGTAATCGGTCGGCCAACCACAAGATAGTCTGCACCTGCAGCGACGGCTTCGCCGGGTGTCATGGCCCGCTTCTGATCATCTGGTTTGCTTCGCGCGAGACGAATCCCGGGAATCACCAGCTTCACGTTGGCAGCAATTGCCTCTCGCAAAGCGCCAATCTCCTGCGCACTCGCGACAATGCCACCGATTCCACAGTTCGCTCCAATTTTCGCCAATCGCACCACCTGCTGCGAAACGTCGTCATTGATTCCAATCTCGCGCATTGTTTCGCTATTCGCGCTGGTCAACACCGTGACCCCAAGCAGAACGAGATTGTGTGGTGCGACCGAAACCGCGCTGCGGATCATCTCTGTTCCGCCACTGAGATGAAGCGTCAGCATCTGGACATCCAATGCGGCAGCCGATTCAACGGCCCGCGCGACCGTGTTCGGAATATCGTGCAACTTCAGATCGAGAAAAACCTTCGCGCCGGTTTCGCGAATCGCGCGGACTAAATCCGGCCCTTCTGCGGTGAAGAGTTGTAGTCCAATCTTCATCCAGGCGGCGAAGGGGGCGAGGGCGAGCGCCAGGGAGATGGCTTCGCCGCGACTAGCAACATCCAATGCGATAATCAGGCGGTCGCGACCGGAAGGTTTCATCTCGTCAATTTCGGCTAATTAGTGAACACATTACAAGGTATGGAGGAATTGGCGCACGCGAAGGTGAATCTTTCGCTACGCGTGCGGCGCCGGCGCGACGACGGATTTCACGAGATTGAAACATTGATTGCACCGATTTCGCTTTTCGATTCGCTCAAAATCGAAGCGGCAGATCGGTTGGAGTTTAACTGCGATGAGCCGAGCCTTGCCGGCGATGACAACCTAGTGGTGCGCGCTGCACGCGCTTTCTTTGCCGCGACCAATCGTAAACCGCAGGTTGGCCTCACGCTGCGAAAAAGAATTCCGCACGGCGCTGGCCTTGGCGGTGGTAGCAGTGATGCCGCGGCGACATTGCGCGGGCTGAATCGGTTTTTTGCTGCCGGAGTGTCCAACGAAGAAATCAGCAGTCTGGCGGCTGAGCTCGGATCCGACATCCCATTTTTTCTGAACGAAAAATCTGCGATATGCCGTGGGCGAGGAGAAATCGTGGCGCCGGAAGTATTGTCGACCCGATTAAGGTTGCTCTTGCTGAAACCGGAGTTCGGTGTTCCGAGTGCCTGGGCCTACTCGCGCTGGCAAGCGACACGCGAACTCAGCGATGTGGTCTACGAGCCACAAGAATTTGCTGACATCACATTCGTCAATGACTTGGAACGTCCGGTATTCGAGAAATTTGTTTTTCTTGCGCAGATGAAAATCTGGCTACGCCGTCAGCCCGAAGTTGGTGCTGCGCTGATGTCCGGATCAGGTTCGACAATTTTCGCCGTCTTGCGTGCAGACGCCGATTCGGATGGAGTTGCCGCACGTGCCAAAGGCGAGTTGGATCCAAATCTCTGGACGTATGCATGCGAGACGATCTGATTCTCTGCCGCCGTCATCCTGAGCGAAGTCGGGGCATCCCGAGGAAGTTACGGTAAAGATTTCGCGGCGGGAGCCCTCGACTTCGCTCGAGATGACCGCATCAAATTAACTGCGGGTGCGTGCGGTTATTCCCCTACGGTTCGTTGCAAAACAGCTCGCGCGTACTCGCGATTGAGTTTGGCGATAAAACTGGCGCTGATTTCCGCTGGGCAAACGGCTTCGCACTCGTAGGTGTTGGTGCAGTTGCCGAAACCTTCCGCATCCATCTGCCGCACCATTTTCAATACGCGCGAGGTTCGTTCGGGTGCGCCCTGTGGAAGAAACGCCAGGTGCGAGACTTTTGCCGAGGTGAAAAGCATGGCCGACGCATTCGGGCAAGCCGCAGCACAAGCGCCACACCCAATACAGGCGGCGGCTTCCATAGCTACCTCCGAGTTATGCTTTGGCACTGGGATGGAATTCGCTTCCGGCGCAGACCCGGCACGAGCGGCGATGAATCCTCCGGCCTGCACAATGCGGTCGAGCGCGCTGCGATCGATCACGAGATCTCGCACCAGCGGAAATGGTCGGGCCCGGAACGGCTCGATCGTAATCGTCTCGTCATCATTAAATGAACGCATGTACAACTGGCAGGCAGCAGCGGGATGCGTCGGGCCGTGCGCTTGTCCATTAATGGTTAGGGCGCACGTGCCGCAAATGCCCTCCCGACAATCGGAATCGAACGCAATCGGTGCTTCCCCACGTTCCGTTAGCTCGTCGTTAACGATATCGAGCATCTCGAGAAATGAAGTATCCGGCGAAATATTGGTCGCTTTGTATTCGACGAGCGTTCCTTTCGATTCGCGATTTTGCTGCCGCCAGATTCGCAATTTGAAGTTCATGGTCGGTGATCAACAACCGTCATCCCGAAGGAAGTCGAGGGATCTCCGTTGCGAGACCTTTAAGATACCGCCGCGAGCTTCTTCGCTTCGCTTCGCTCAGGATGACGAGAGGGCGGAAGGTCATTTGTAGCTCCGTTGCGATAAGTGCATCGCCTCGAAATGGAGGGGCTCGCGGTGCAATTTCGGCCGCTCGATCGTTCCATTCCCCTGAAATTCCCATGCGAACACGGACGAAAAATTTTCGTCATCCCGCTGCGCTTCGCCGTCCGCGGTTTGATGTTCTTCCCGGAAATGCGCGCCACATGATTCGTCCCGCTCCAACGCATCAATGCACATGAGCTCCGCGAACTCGAGGAAATCAGCGATCCGGCCGGCGCGTTCGAGCGATTGATTATAGGTCTCGCCTTCGCCGGGAACACGAACGTTGCTCCAGAATTGCTCCCGCAGTTCCGGAATCTTCGCCAGCGCTTCTCGCAGACCAGTCGCGTTTCGCGCCATGCCGCATTTATCCCACAGCAGCAAGCCCAGCTCACGATGGAAGGACGTCAGGGTGCGATTGCCATTAACATCCAACAATTTCTTCACCCGTCCGCCAACTTCGGACTCGACGCGTTTGAATTCCTGGTGATCAGTCGAAGGCCGTTTCCCGATCTGACCCGCCAGATAATTCGGCAGCGTGTAAGGCAGAACAAAGTAGCCGTCGGCCAACCCCTGCATCAGCGCGCTTGCACCAAGCCGGTTGGCACCGTGATCTGAAAAATTCGCTTCGCCGATTACATGCAGCCCGGGCACATTACTCATGAGGTTGTAGTCCACCCACAATCCTCCCATGGTGTAATGCACGGCCGGATAAATGCGCATCGGTGTTTTGTAAGCGTTTTCCGCCGTGATTTTTTGGTAAATGTCGAAAAGATTTCCATAGCGCTCTCGAATCGTCTCTTGGCCCAAACGCGAAATGGCATCGGCGAAATCAAGATACACGCCGCGCCCGCCGGGACCGACCCCGCGGCCTTCATCGCAGACCTCCTTGGCTGCGCGTGAGGCGATGTCGCGCGGAGCGAGATTTCCGAAACTGGGATATTTCCGCTCCAGGTAATAATCGCGAGCGGCGTCCGCGATGTGATCTGGTGGTTTGGCGCAATCGTCGACCAATTTCGGGACCCAAACGCGCCCATCATTGCGCAAAGATTCAGACATCAAAGTGAGTTTTGATTGATGCTGTCCGGTGACGGGGATGCAGGTCGGATGAATCTGCGTGAAGCAGGGATTGGCAAAAAGTGCACCACGTTTGTAAGCGCGATACGTGGCGGTGACGTTGCAGCCGCGTGCGTTGGTGGAAAGAAAGAAGACGTTGCCGTAACCGCCCGTGGCCAGAACGACCGCGTCGCCGGCGAATGATTTGATTTCGCCCGTACAAAGACTGCGGGTCACAATCCCCTTGGCGTGACCGTCGACGAGTACGAGATCGAGCATCTCGGTTTGCGGGAACATCTGAACGGTGCCGGCAGCGATCTGACGGCACAGCGCCTGGTAAGCTCCGAGCAGAAGCTGCTGACCAGTCTGGCCGCGCGCATAAAAAGTGCGTGAAACTTGTGCGCCACCGAAAGAACGGTTCGCCAGCAGACCGCTGTACTCGCGGGCAAACGGCACCCCCTGTTCGGTGCATTGGTCGATGATCAGATTGCTGACCTCGGCCAGGCGGTAAACGTTCGCTTCACGGGAACGGAAATCTCCGCCTTTGATGGTGTCGTAAAACAGGCGGAAAATGCTGTCGCCGTCGTTTTGGTAGTTCTTCGCGGCGTTGATGCCGCCCTGGGCGGCGATGGAATGAGCCCGGCGCGGCGAGTCTTGATAACAAAAACATTTCACCCGGTACCCGAGTTCGCCCAACGTGGCCGCGGCCGAGCCACCGGCCAGGCCTGAGCCGACGACGATGATATCAAACTTGCGGCGATTATTCGGGCTAACGAGACGTGAATTGTTTTTGTGCGTTCGCCATTTGTTTTCCAGCGGTCCGGGTGGAGTCTTGCCGTTGACGGTTCCGATCATGTCATTGGGCCGGCTGGACAAACCCGGCGAGAACGGCGAGCGGAATTGCGGTGTAGCCGATAAAGAGAAGCCAGGCGAAAACGCGAGCTCCCATGGCCAATTGCGGCGTCAATTTTTTATCATTCAATCCCAGCGATTGGAAAAAGCTCGAAGCGCCATGGGTGAGATGCAGGGTGAGCAGGAACAAACCGATGATGTAAAAAGTCGAGACATAAACATTTCGAAATCCGTAAACCATCATCGAGTAAACATCGTAGTGGTTTAGCGGGTCGTGTTTCAGCAGTGGGAAACGCGGATCGAATTGTCGTCCGGTGAAGTGAAGAAGATGAAAGACGATAAAGGCAAGTACGACCAGTCCACTCACGACCATGTGACGTGAGGCGTAGCTGGCCTTGATGTAGTCGCGTTCCTGGTAACGCTTTGGGCGAGCCCGGCGGTTCTCCAACGCGAGGCTGACGGTGAAATAAATGTGAAGGACGACAGCGATCAGCAATACGATTCGCACCAGCCACAGGAGCGGGCCGAGGTCGCGCAGATGCTGGGCGTAATCATTGATCCAGCGCGGTCCGAGAAAAATCTGCAGATTGCCAAGGAGATGGCCGATGACGAAAAGCATCAGAATGAGGCCGGTGAGGGCGACGATCATTTTCTTACCGATGGAAGAGCGATAAAAGGCGGCAAAGGCAGTCACGGCCGCAATACACTTAGCGTTTTTGCCTTACCGTTCAATCATGTTCCGGGAGCGAAGCCGTACTCCGCAGCGAAGTCGAGCCTCCCGATAAAGCAAGCTTAACGGTTTCGCCGCGCGATCCCTCGACTTCGCTCGGGATGACGAAGCGTTGCTTGCGCTCGGAATGACAGAGCGGAACGGCGCATCCTGATTCGCGGCCCAGGGCATGTTCCGTTTGCTTGAAGGCGCGGCTTCGTGTCATTATGAGCACGCCGTGTCTTACGCTACTACGGAATTGCCCCGACGTTCATTCGGCCAGACCATGCGACCTGACACGTGGTGGCTGCAGCCGCTCCTGGTGTTTTTCGGGCTGAGTACGTTCATCGTTTACTCGACCTGGGCTGCGTTTCAGGGAACGCATTATTTCTTTGGCAATTACATTTCACCATTTTATTCGCCGGAAATCTTTGGCGGCTCGCCGCATAGTTGGCTTGGACCAAAACCGGCGTGGTGGCCAGGGTGGCTCTTGTTCTCGCCCGCACTGCTGATCCTGTGGGCGCCCGGCGGATTCCGGCTTACCTGCTACTACTATAGAGGGGCTTATTATAAGGCATTTTGGGCCGACCCGCCGGCCTGTACCGTAGGCGAGCCGCGGCATACCTATTGGGGCGAACGCTCGTTTCCGCTCATTATGCAGAATGTTCACCGCTATTTCCTCTACGTCGCCATTGTTTTTGTTGGCATTCTTGCCTATGACGTGTGGAAAGGTTGCTGGTTTGCCAACGCCGCGACCGGCGCTGAGTCATTCGGAATTGGCGCCGGAACAATCATCCTCGCGATCAATGTTGTTCTGCTGGGCGGTTATACTTTTGGTTGCCATTCGCTGCGGCATTTGGTCGGTGGATTTCGCGATCAGCTTTCGCGCGCGCCCACGTGTTATCAGGCTTACCGCTGCGTCTCCTGTCTAAACCGTCGCCACATGCTTTGGGCGTGGATGAGCCTTTTTTGGGTAGGCTTTACCGATCTGTATGTGCGCCTGTGTTCCATGGGCGTGTGGCACGATTTGCGACTCCTATGACCAGGAGCCGCGTCATTGAGTTGTTCAATTGTGAATGGCCAAATCCGATATCTGGATCCTTTCTTGATGTAACAATTTAATTTTTTGCATTCAGCATGGCCGAATACGAAACGCATGAGCACGATGTTCTCGTGATTGGTGCCGGAGGCGCGGGGTTACGCGCCGCCATTGAAGCGTCGGCTGCGGGCGTTCGCGTCGGCCTGGTCTGCAAATCGCTTCTGGGCAAAGCGCACACCGTCATGGCCGAGGGCGGAATTGCTGCAGCGCTTGCGAACGTGGACGATCGTGACAGTTGGAAAGTGCATTTCGCCGATACGATGCGCGGTGGTCAGTACGTCAATAATTGGCGGATGGCCGAGTTGCACGCGAAGGAAGCACCCGATCGGGTGCGCGAGCTGGAAGCGTGGGGTGCAGTATTCGATCGCACAAAAGACGGTCGCATTCTCCAGCGCAACTTTGGCGGTCACAAATATCCGCGGCTTGCGCATGTGGGCGATCGCACCGGGTTGGAGATGATTCGGACGTTGCAGGACCACGGTGTGCATCGGGGGATTGATGTTTATATGGAACGCACCATTCTCACTTTGCTGAAACAGGACGGACGCATAGCCGGTGCCTTTGGTTACGATCGTGAACGCGGCCGCTTTCTTCTTTTCCGGGCGAAGGCAATTGTGCTGGCGACAGGCGGCATCGGACGGGCTTACAAGATTACCAGCAATAGTTGGGAATACACCGGTGACGGACATGCCCTCGCTTATCGCGCCGGAGCGGAGCTGATCGACATGGAGTTCGTCCAATTTCATCCGACCGGCATGGTGTGGCCACCGAGTGTGTGCGGAATTCTCGTCACTGAAGGCGTTCGGGGCGAAGGTGGAATCCTTACTAATAAGGAAGGTCGCCGGTTCATGTTCGACTCGGTCCCGGACAACTATCGGACGCAGACGGCTGATAACGAGGAAGAGGGCTGGCGTTATTGTCAGGGCGACAAGAATGCGCGGCGCCCTCCGGAATTATTGACGCGCGATCACATTGCGCGTTGCATCGTTCGCGAAATCAAGGAGGGCAGGGGAAGCCGGCATGGCGGCGTCTTTCTGGACATCGCGTGGATCAGGAAAAAAATTCCGAACGCGGCCGAGCACATCAAACGCAAACTACCGAGCATGTATCATCAGTTTAAACAACTGGCCGACATCGATATTACCGAGGAGCCGATGGAGGTCGGGCCGACCACGCATTACGTGATGGGAGGCGTTCATGTCGATCCTGATACGCAGATGTCGCGCGTGCCGGGATTATTTGCCG
>JBKPQI010000156.1:0-5880 GCA_046733975.1 Verrucomicrobiota bacterium | reverse complement strand
TCCATTCCGCGAATTTGACCTGACAGACAAGTTTCGGACTCACCCAGTGCATTTTGCGCATCATCGATGGAGTAATCCCCTGCACCCATTGACCGTTTTGTTTGGAAGGAAGATCGGTGAACGGACAATCATCGCGCTCTTCGGCCCGCATCTTCTTGTGCAGACGGCTCAACAATTTTGTGTCAAAACCAGTACCGACTTTGCCGGCAAAACGCAGTTGATCCTTTTCATAATAACCAACCAGCAAGGCGCCGAAGTATTTGCGAGCGCCAGCCGGTGGTGTGAAACCACCAACGACAAACTCCTGCTCGGCCACGCATTTGATTTTAATCCAAGTCCCGCTACGCCGGCCCGGTTCATAAGCTGAATCGGGGCGCTTCCCAATAAGCCCCTCCAAATTGCGCCGCTCAATCTCGGGCAGCAAAGTCTTCGCCTCGATCCCAAGCGTGCCCGAAAAACGAATGACATTGCTCGACGGCGGAACGACCTGCTTCAGCAGCTCCTTGCGCATCGTCAGCGGCACGTCGATCAAACTGTGACCATTCAACTGCAGCAGATCGAAAACGTAAAACGCCAGCGGGGCCTCCTTGCCGTCGAGCTCGGCGCGCTGCAACAGTTGAAAGGACGATCTGCCTTCGTCATCCATGGCTACGACTTCGCCGTCGACTACGCATTCCTCGGCTTGAAAGTCCCTAGCCGTCTCCGCGATCTCAGGAAACCGATTGTTTAGTTTTTTTTCATTACGCGAAATTAATTGAATCGAGCGCCCATTTTTGATCGCGAGTGCGCGAATGCCGTCGAACTTGAGTTCGTAAACCCAATCGCCTGCCGTCGGCGCATGCTCCACCAGCTTCGGCTTCATGGCCTCGATGAAGCGCGGTTTTGCTTTCGGCAGTTTAGCCAGCACATCATCCCAAGCGTCAGTCGAGGAATCCGGTGGCGCCACCTTAACGTTTTCATGGCCGGGTCCCTCGATTTCGCTCCGGGCAACGGGTTTTTTTCTGCGCGCTACTTCACGCTCGTCTTTTTTTTTATGCGACGCGCTTCTTGCCGCTTCGGCGATGCGCGCTTTGAACGAATTTTTTCCGTCCACTCGATTCGATTGCCATTCCGCGTCCCGCGCAGCGGCAATTTGTTTCATCGTCCGGCCGGTTTTCACCGATTGATCGTCGCGCTTTTTTGAAATCGGTTTCACTCCGCCAGCGGTTTTCATCAAAAGCCATTGGTTCTTTCCGTCCTGCGGGCGGATTCGAATAAGCGCCCACTCGCTTTTGGCTTTTTCGCCATGCAAAATGACGTGGAACTTACCTTTGCGCACGGCTTCCACCGGATCCTCCGGCGGAGTCAACTCATAGGTGCCGCGATCCCAAACCATCACCGTGCCGCCGCCATACTGTCCTTCGGGAATAATCCCTTCGAAATCGGCGTACTCGATCGGATGATCCTCCACTTCAACAGCGAGATGTTTCTCCGCTTGCGCCCAGGGCAGCCCTTTTGGCACGGCCCACGATTTCAACACCCCTTCCATCTCGAGTCGGAAATCGTAATGCAATCGGCTGGCATCGTGTTTCTGGATAACGAAACGCAATGCGCGGGATTTTTGCACGCCCTTGGCAGCGCCCGCCGGCTCGGCTGTCCTCTTGAAATCCCGCTTCCGTTTGTACTCGCCCAGCCCCATCACAAATTAATTTAACCGCAGTTCGCGATCATGAAACGGATTTTCAAAGAACAAACAAACCGTCATCCCGGGCGGAGTCGAGGCATCCCGTTGCGAAACCTTACAGGCATCTTCGACGGGATCCCTCGGCTTCGCTCCGGATGAACGAGGAAGGAGCTTTTCGCATCCTCACCGCGGCCCCCAAACGGACTGGCATCAAAGGGCATCCCTCCGTCTGAATCGTGTTGACAGTAAATGGCTACTGCAGCCGATAGGCTTCGATGAGTGCTACACCTGTTGTGCGATTCTTTCCGCGCACGATTGTGGTGTAATTGCCCGCCGCGAGGGACGCGACAATGGCGGCTTCCCGATCATCGCTTGGCGCAAGCAACGTGGCTTTGACTCCTGTCGGCGTGTTGTCTTTCCAGTTGTCATCGAAGGCAATCAACGCGCCGTTCGCATCGCGCAGCTCAAGTACCGGATCCTGCAATGACTGCGCGATCCCGGCAGCGGCTAACGATGGTCCGATCCCACGCAAGACCACGACCGGCGGTTCCCCGTTCCCGACAACGAGGCCACCAATCAAAACGTTGTCGTCCGTTCCAACAAACCCGCGGGCGCTGAGATTGGTGAAAATCGGACCGGCTGTGACGACCTCGTAAAGATCGACCAAGGCCACGCCCGTCCCGTTATTCTTGCCGCTTACCACCGCCGTGTACGATCCGGAAGGAAGCGTAGCGATAATAGCGGAATCCAGGTCATTGGGGGGCGCATAACCGCTCGCCGCCAGTTCGGCCTGTTGCGTGTCTTTCCAATTGTCGTTAGAAGCAACGAGCACGTTGTTGCTGTTGTAGATGGCAATCATGGGATCGGCCAGCGCACCATTCACGCCGAGACTGGTCAGCGACGGTCCAAGCGCGCGAACGACAATCTTCTTGGGCGGGCCCGTGCTGATGATAAACCCAGCAATCATTACATTCTCGCCGGTACCAACCGAACCCCGAGCGCTGACATTTGTAGCCCGGCCCAGCGGGGCGACTTGACCGCGAACCAACCGATTCGCCTGATTCGCCAGCTCATGGTGACCACCCGTTGTGGGATGAATATCATCCCAGAAAAGGTATGTGTCGGGATTTACTCCGGCTTGGTCTTGCGCCGGAACGGTAGTGTTGACAAAGCCATAGTTTCCCGGTTGTCCAAGAATACGAATTACGTCCAGCCAGACATCAAGCAGATAAACGTGGATGGTAATTCCGTTGCTGGCGTAGCCATTAACTACGGAAGTTACGACGGCACTTAATCGAGCGCGATAGATCGCAGAAGCCATATCGAGCCCGGCGACGCGGTTGGGATCGCCGAACGAATTCGGGACTGCTCCGAGTGGGGGAACATTCGGCACCAGAAAATTCCGGGCGCCTGCGTTCGCCAGTCGCTGAATCAAACCGCCGACGCGACTGGCCGTATTCAGCACACTCTGGGTGCTGAAATCATCAAAAAGATCATTACCACCGCCCCAAATGATATAGAGGGCGTTAGGATCAGGGGTATGACTGGCGAGATAATCATTAACTTGTTTGCCGATGTTATCGATGGTGACACTCAGCTGACCACCGGCGAAGGGCAACGGGTTATCCTGCAGCGTCCGCTCCTGGGTGCCATCCTTGGTCGTGGCGCCGCCAAAGGCGTAGTTCGTGCCGCCATCAAGGCTGTTCGTCGGGACTGCCAAACCCAAAAACGTTTTCGCCAGTTGTTCGTCCCACGTGCCCGTGTACAGGTTCGCGGCAGGTGAGGTATTCGTATCATCGGTAAAACGGTAATCGCTGTAGTTGAAGTTACCACTTGGGTAGCTAAAGCCCACTGTATCGCGCACGCGATGAGCAACATTTCCATCATCGGAGAGGCTATCACCGAAGACAAAGACTTGAGTAAAGGCCAGCACTTGTGTGCTAACGAGAAATGGTAACGTCAGTAAAACGCTGACAACGAAAAATTTTCTTGTTCCCATGGTAATCCCTTTCACTAAAAACGGAATTGCGGTCTGTTTCGGATGCAACGGTTACAACGAGCGTGCCGGGCGCCCGCTGTCGGCCCCAGCATTTGGGACACAACAGCGCGTGTCCCTCCATAACTTCCGATCAGCGGGCAAGATGCCGTTGGCAGCACAGGGTCCGAGCTCGGACGGCGAGTCTTCGACCGTACTGCCCTTAGATGCCTTTGCTATAGTGCAATCGCGTGCAGAAATCGGCGAAGTCTGCGCTCTTTCGGATGGCAGTATTCAGTCGCTCGAGACTTGGATCGGCTGGTTCGGGCAATGCAATTCTCTGCGATCGGCTGTCGGTCCCCAGCACAATCTCGTTCCATTGAATAGATTCGATCTGATCGGTAAAACGCGCGACGGCACGCCCCCGGAAAAAGGCGCGGGTGGTTTCCGGCGGAGAAAAGATGGCCCGGCGAATCTCATCTTCATTCACGACGCGCCGGATCGATTCCTGACGCAACAATTCGTAATACAAACCGCGGTCTAAATCGATGTTGTGATACTCCAGATCGATTGATTGTAACCACGGATCGCTCGAGGCCAGTTTTTCTTCTTCCTGCAATTGGTCTAGAAGAAACTTCTTTGCCGCCCAATCAACTCGATCACGACAAATCGTGACATCGCGCTGTAAATCGTTCAGAACACCTTCCCATTCGCGTAAGATCCAGTCCTTCTCGTCATTGCGATTCAGCTTCTGCGCGGCCGCCAGGTAAAGTCGCTGCACCTCGATCGCAGAAATTTTTCGTCCGTCGCGCAACTCGATGATCCAATCGTAGTTCCGATCGCGACTAATCGATTTGGCCGCATCAATTGGTTGTGCGATCTCCAGTTGTGGCGCTTTTCCACTCTCGATCAATTCCAAAACCAATGCCGTCGTTCCCAGTTTCATCGCGGTCGCCCATTCGCTCATGTTCGAGTCACCGATAATGACGTGAAAGCGGCGGTATTTGCTGGCATCGGCGTGCGGTTCATCGCGTGTGTTCACCAGCGGACGGCGATTCATGGTATCGATGCTAACGAGGACGCTGAAGAAATCCGCGCGCTGCGAAATCTGAAACGCTCCGGGCTGCCCGGGTGCGCTCTCGACTTCGATCCCCATTTTGCCGGCGCCGGCGAAAATTTGCCGCGTGACTAAAAAGGGCAGCACTCCCGTAACGATACGGTCCCATGGGACGTCGCGGCGCATCAGATAGTTATCGTGGCAGCCGTAGCTATGACCGAGAAAATCGGTGTTGTTTTTGTAAAGGCAGACCCGCTCGTTTTCCGGCAAATGGGCATTTCGGCGTCGCGCGCACTCCGCCAGAATTCGTTCGCCCGCTTTTTCCTGGGAGACAATCTCGGTCAGAGTGGTGCATTCCGGAGTTGAGTATTCAGGATGGGCGTGGTCATTGTAAAAGCGCGCGCCGTTCGATAACACCAGATCGCTTTTGATTTCCTGAAAGGTCAACGGCCGATTCTTGTCGATTTCGTAATAGGCCGATTCGTCCACGTCCTGGCGCAATTCTCTTGCGCGAAAGCCCCGCGCATCACGGTGCGGATCTTCACGGCCGTAATCCCATTTCATCAATGCGCCATGCTCGGTATAACTGCGCACCAGCGCGATCGATTCCGCGACGACATCGACCGATTCCGCGCCCTCTACGGTGATCCCATACTCCGTCTCCAACCCAAAGACGCGTTCCATCCACTCGAAACATAGCGCGGAATCAAGCCACACTTCAAATTTTGCGGCCATGCAGGGCAGGCGCTCCGGCTGCCCACGCGGCAGCGACGCGCTTGCCCTACGATTGTCGCGCGTTTCGGTGAAACGCCGGTCCGCGAGGAATGACGTCTGGCACAGACGCTCTACAAACTGCCGTTACCTCTACTACCCCGGGGCAATGCATGAGGAGTTCGGTTAATGCTGCATTGTTGTAGCTGCCGCTGTCTGAGCGGCAGAATCTTTTCGGCTCTGCCGCCCGGTGACGGCGGCGGCTACAACACGCGTATCGCTGCGCCAACGCCGGAGGAAATGCCCGTTGCCCCACACCTCGCCTTTTCATTTGACGGCGGCGAGCCTGCGCGAAAGATCATCGCTATGAATACCCGCATTCTTTCACAAGTGATTGCTTCCGCCGCGATAACGATAGCCGCTTCAGTCGGCTTTGCACAATCGTCCACTCCGGAGTCGAGCGTTTCATCCACA
>JBKPQI010000155.1:0-8873 GCA_046733975.1 Verrucomicrobiota bacterium | reverse complement strand
GCGCAGAACCGGGACATCGCTGAATTGATGACGGCCGGCCTGAAGGGAGAACGTGTTCTTGACGCCGCGGATCAGCTTCGGCTGGAGATGCTGCTCAATGAGAATGCATGGGCTTCGTTCCACATTTGGGAGAGAACGACGCGCGGAATTTTCCCGAAGGGCACTTTCGAACTGTCCTGTGGAGCACACCTGCGCGGGTTGCTTGCAACGCCGAACGGCGAAAGCTGGTGGCGAACGGCCAGGCAGACGGTCTTCCCTCCAGGGTTCGTGTCAGACGTAGACGCATTGCTTTGCAAAAGCCAGCGGGGCAATGCAGCTAACCCGATCGGTTGTTCCGATGGTACTTTGAAATGATTTCAACATTGAACCCCACCGCAACGTTGTGTTCCCGGCAGCGGCGGTTGCCCTTTATCTCGTCAGACCCAACCCCACCCCACCCATCCACCCTATCCCACGTATCATGGACTACCCAAAAGAAGGTTTCGCCTCTCTCTTCGACTATAGTGACAAGAGTGTTTCGCAAGCCGCCTATGCGGCGATCATTTATGCAGGCATCTCCATGCTCAGTACTGGCTTAGCGTGGTTTCACGCCGCCACCACGGCATCCTGGATGGTATTGTCACTGGAGCATTTGTCATCGGATTCCTGTTTGCCGGGCTCGCCTTTGGTATCTTCTGTCAGAGCAGAGTCGCGGTCGTCGTCATGCTTGCCGTTGTGATCGGGTTACAGCTTTACACATGGCTGGTCATGCGCTCCGCTTCGGGCACGATCTTGTCGATCATTGTTACCGGCTTCCTACTGCGGGGTGCGAGACGGATATTTCAACATCACGCCGAGCGCAAAATGGGCGCAAAACACGGCTAAGCTTGAAAGCACCGACAACCAATCAGCAAGCAGCAAGCACCAGGGAATTCCAATCTCCAACATCCAACATCCAGAGAAGCACCCAATGAACAAGCTCCAAGCACCAAACCCCAAGCACCAGGGAAAGCCCAAGCTCTAATAATCAAGCAGAACGCTGCGCGTCAGTTTGAAGCTTGATGCTTCCCTGCGGTTTGGTGATTGCATTTTGGTGCTTCTCTCGCTCGCGCGGGCGTTGATACTTGTGTCTCGTTAGACTGGGAAGCGTTGCGGCAGCGCGAGTGCGCCTCAGTCGCGACGACTGCAAAGGGCAGGCTGGATCCCGCAGATTAGTCGGGTTAATGTACAGACGGCTGCGTCTCCGACTCCGACGAAGAAGCACCGCGATCCCGGCACACGATTGCTCGCTTCGTCAGAGCGATTGCCCGATTCGGAAGGAAAGCGCCACCGGTTTCCCGCGTCTCTCCCTCAATCTAAGATCGGAGGTCAGGACAATATTATTTCTCGAACACCTTCTTTACGTCGCCAACTTTATCCTGAACCTTTCCTTCGACCTTTTCGGCTGTGCCGCGATCTCGCATATCCTGATTGCCGATTGCGCCGCCAACTTTTTCCTTCACGGTGCCCATCGCCTTTTTGCCTGTCCCTTCCGCTTTATCTTGATTGCCTGAGTTCATACTCGTACATCGTGGCTGGGAGCGGCTAAGGCCGTCGATTTAAGAAAATCCCTTTCTCGATCTGCGATCGGTTCTGGCGTGTGGCGTTAGTAGCGGCGGCCAAACAGAGTTGCGGCCGGTGCGCGGCGGATGTTTGTTGCATAAGAGTTTCTGGATGAACAGTCTTTCTTTCGACCACGTTGATCTGCGGGTGTCGAGCTTCGCCGAGGCGAGAAAATTTTACGACGTCTTCCTCCCCGCGCTGGGGTTCCCGGCAATCCGCGCCGCGGAAATCGAGGTTTGCTACTACGCGCAGGGCGACCGCAAAATGGTGCCGTTTATCGCGTTGAACGAAAAACCGGAGCACCGGGGCAACGCCAATCGCGTCGCCTTCCGCGCCGACAGTGAAGAAGAGGTCGACCGTCTGGGCGCGATCATTCGCCAGGCGGGTGCGCACCACGTGGAAGGACCCGAATACTGCCACGACTATACGCCCGGCTACTACGCCGTTTTTTTCGAGGATGCTGACGGCAACAAATGGGAGATCTGCTGCCGCAACGCCCGGGTGCGGTAAACGGGCGTGACGTGGCAGTAGACAGGAGATAGCAAAGCAGGCGAGCATCGTACGAAACACTGCCAGCCAAGGAGTGACTGTCGCATTCCTCGAAGACAACGGGCCCCGTTTGAGTCTTAGACATCGATGACGCGAAAGGCCCGCTAAACAAGCGCTGCAGCCGGTGTATTGACGCAGTTGAGGTTAGGCAAAACAGAGTGCGTGGAGGAGGCAGTGAGGCGTTGGTGCTTAATCATCGGATGCGGCGCCACGACGTTGAGCTGGACGGAGTTCGGATATAGCGTTCCACCTCGCGCATATTGAATTCATCGATTAATTCTTCGCTGAGTTCGCGACGTTCGATGAAGAAAAAACGCTACATCCAACGTCAACGCATTTCGGACAGTCGAAACCTACTCAATGCCCAATCAAGGGTTATGGTCGATCTCCTATGCGTTGCACTTCTGATTTCGTTCGCAGTCGCCATCGCCTACCCGCGCTGGCGAGCGTGGATCGACTGGCGCGACGAAGGGTTACTTGCGTACGGAGCGGTACGCGCACTGAACGGCGAAGTTCCGCATCGCGATTTCGTTAGTCTTCAACCGGCGCTTTCGTACTATACCGCCGCAATTGTTTTCAAACTTTTCGGAACGTCGCTGTTGACGCTGCGCGTCTTCGGATTAACGATCTTTCTACTGCTGCCGCTGCTGATTTACGCAGTTGGTCGAAAATTCGTCGGCCCGTTGGCGTCACTCGCGGCAGCCGCGCCCGTATGCATTTTAGGCATGCCGTACATGCGCTTCGTGCCCTTTGCGGTCTGGCAAGGAATCGCAGTTTCGTTCGCGGCCATACTGTTGCTTGTTTGGGCCGTTCGAAGCAACCAACCATGGCTGGCGGTTCCAGCGGGAACGCTCGTCGCAATATCAGGCCTGCTTCGGCATGATCAGGCTGTTTACACCGCGATCGCCAGCATCGGTTTGGTGATCGCGTTGAGTTTCGCGGACACTCAATTTCGTAATTTACGACGGGTCCTTCTTCTGTGGTTGGGCGGCATCGCGATTGTTAGCATTCCGCTCGTAATCCTTTGGTGGAGCATCGGCGCATTGCCCGAAACATTTCGACAGCTCGTGGTATTTCCATTCGCGACTTATCGAAAAACGAGTGCACTGCCGTTTCCGATTTTATTCAAACAACGATCGTTCCTGGACGCCGCAACAGCCGTTTTGTTCTACATTCCGCCGCTCGTGCAACTAATCGCCGCGATCTATGTCGTGCAATCAATCGTTCGTCGCCGATTTCATTTTGACCAAGCGGTGTTGATCTTCCTGGTTGTTTGGTCGGGACTCTTCTTTCTTCAGGCGCTTGTTCGGTCCGACCTCACTCATTTGTTGATGACATTGCCGCCATTCTTCGTGCTTGTCGCTTTTGGTTGGTCGATCGTGCGAAAAAGGATCGCGAATCGTAGGATCGATGTCTTGCTTTCCAGCGTGGTGGCGATCGTCATCGCTTCCTTTTTGTGGATGATTCGTTCGGTCGCGCTTCCAGATATGTCGCACGAAACGGAGTTGCTGAATTTACCGCGAGGCGGGGTTCGGGTCGCGAACGCTCCATTTCTCGCGAACTTTTTCCAAACTATGCAAGCGGCGGTGCCGCAAACCCGATCGATTCTAGCGCTGCCTTATCAACCCATGTTCTATTTCTTAGGGGAACGCCGAAATCCGACCCGCTGGAATTATTTGTGGCCCGGCGATGAAACGGAACAGGATTACCAAACACTAATCGCCGAAGCGGAGCACGATCCGCCGGCGGTGATTTTGTTGTCAGAGCAGAATGAAGTCGCGTCGTTTGCCTCAACGATCTTTGATTATGTTAATGCGCATTACGAGCAGATCGATAGCGTAGGCGATATCAAAATCTACGTTCCTCGCGAAGCGAACTAAATGGCGTTCGCCAGAGGCACTTCGACAGTCTTGTAGCCCTCAACCTCAAAGCGGCGCGCGCGCCTCCCGAGTATCTGTTTAGCGGCCACGACGTAACAGGGTGGAACTGAGCTCGCCCGTTGTAGAGGCGCTCGCCGCGGCCAGCGCCTGATTTTCGAAGTTCGGCGCTTGTCACAAGCGCCGCTACAACGGTGAGAGAGAGCCTTGTTGCGCTCCACGCCGCGGCGGCTCATCTTGCGGCGGCGCCATCGAACTTCACCAGAGCAATGCTCGAGCAATTCGTCATCAGGAAGATCCAGCGTGAGGACTACGATGAGTGGAAGGTGCTTTGGGACGGCTATAATGCTTTCTATGGCCGCAGCGGTTCTACCGCGCTGCCGGGCGAGATCACTCTAGCTACGTGGGAGCGATTCTTCGAGGATTGTGAACCGGTGCATGCGTTAGTTGCAGAAGGATCCGGGCGTGTCGTTGGGTTGGTGCACTATCTATTTCACCGCAGCACCACGCGTCTGCACGACGTGTGCTACCTGCAAGACCTTTTCACCGTCGAGCAGCTTCGAGGCATGGGTATAGGACGCCGCCTGATTGAGGCGGTGTACAATGCGGCGCGACAAGCCGGGAGTTCTCGAGTTTACTGGCAAACGCAAACCATCAATCTGCCTGGCCGTGCGCTGTATGACAAAGTAGCTCGGCATCAAGGCTTCATCGTCTATGAGCATGAGCTGTAGAGAGCAACGCGAGTCTTAAGCATTATCATGTATCTATATGAGACACATCTTGCGGTCGCGGACACGAGTGTGTCACAGTCGTTTTACACTCAGGCCGTTGGTCTGGAGTTTGCATACCATGATCCCACGAGGGACATCGTATTCCTTTGGGCGGGAGATCGCAGGAGGTCAATGGTTGGACTGTGGGGACCGACTAGCACTTACGGCGCTGATTTCCGCCGATCACACCTAGCCTTTGCCGTTAGCCTGGAGGAGTTGCTGGTTACCGGAGAAAGGCTCCGACGAAGGGGAATCATTTGTGAAGATTTCAATGGGCAACGCACTGATGAGCCATCAGTCATCGGTTGGATGCCATCGGCTCAGCTTTATTTCCGAGATCCCGATGGACATTGCGTGGAGTTCATTGCTTTGCTCGATGAGACACCGGACCCGACATTTCTTGGCTCGCTATCTGAGTGGCGCAAGTACGCCAACCGGAGCTCACGACCACCGGCCGCCCCCGTCAGCTACGGCGCGACAGATAGACGACGCGACCAACCGAGCAACAGAGTTGAGGATTGAGTGGCTGGCGTCGCGCAGCCGATCGGTTAATCGCTTCAGATGATTGTCCGCGGCTCCGGAGTCAATGGGCAGACGCAATGCGTCCACTACCACTCCGAGCGTGATATCGTCGCCATTAGATTCAAATGCTGCGATACCTTCTACGCCTGCATTTTTTGCCACGCAGAACTCACCGGTCACGCGCCGGCCACGTGGACGAAGAGTGAGCGCGCAACCCACGCGATCTTCTGCGGCAACTGCCACAAAACCATGTCGATCAGCCAATATCTCAGCTGCCATAATTCTTGTCCGTCATGCGGTGCTGATTTTAATCCTGCCTGCGTTGACCATCACCATCTGTATTTCGAGATGTAGGAGTAGCAGTTGATCTGACTGCCTACTGTGCTCACTAGACCGCAGAGAGGCTGAGAGTCAGCCGAGGTCAATATTCGACGGGATCACTTTGCTTTTGACTCGAAGAACCTGTCCTGCTAGACGATCAGAGTGGCTTTCCGATCTATGCTGCAGATTTCGCTCTCGCTGTTTCTTGTCACCTATTGGGTCGAAGCAGGTCACGCTTCGATCTTCTCAAAAATCTTCTCAGACGACTTCGATGTCTACGTGGACGATCGGCCGTATCCGACCGAATTCGATCCTTATTTCAATCAGCCTAAAATCTACCATCAACCACGTTACTACGAATACACGACCAAGAAGCGAAAAGGCGACAAGGTGTTCAAGACCACAAAAGTGAAGAACCAGTATGGTCAAACCGTTTACAAAAAGACCACGAAGGTGAAGAAAAAGAACAAATAGCACTTCCATGAAATTTCGTTTTTTTCTCCTTGTCGTTCTTCTAAGTGTCGCAAACGCGTTTGCGGCTCATCACGACTTCACCCTGGTGAACCAGACGGGGCGAAGCTTTGAAGGTGTTTACATCACTTCTTCTGACAACAAGGATTGGGATTCAAACGTCCTTCTGGAGGGAAAGGTGCTGGCTGCCGGGGGAAAGATCCACGTGCGATTCAAGCACGATGAGAAATCGGACTTTTGGGATTTTAATTTAGTAGACGATGAGGGACTCTCGGTAACTTTTAACAAGGTAAATCTGGCAGACATTGATACGATCACGCTGAAAGATGTTCACGGTCAGATCACGGCGGAAGTTGAATAGGCAAGGCGCAGTCGAGGTTTGAGCAAGGTAAGAGCTAAGAGCAAGGCGGACCTTCCTGTATCGCCGTGAAGTAAGAAATGGCTGAGGTCGATCTTTATAATAGCTCATACGGGAATTACGCGCTGACGACCTATGCCGAGATCCGGCTCGAAACCTATGGTGAGGACTACGGCCAAACTAGCTGGGTGACGACAGCGGAATCCCGTGAAATCCCAAAACTCCTGGAAGTTTCCAACGAATCTTCAGTTTTGGAAGTAGGCTGCGGTTCCGGCGGCTATGCAGTTCATTTGGCGAAAAGTATCGGTTGCCAAATTGTGGGGCTTGACATCAACGCCGAAGGTATCGCAAATGCAAATGTCCTTGTCGAGCAGGCAAAGGTGGAAGGAAGAGCTGATTTTGAACGGTTTGATGTATCACGGCCTCTGCCTGCGAAAGATAACTCGTTTGACGCGGTATATTCCAACGACGTTTTGTGCCATATCGAAGGACGGGCGCAGGTGCTTGCCAATATCTTCCGTGTCCTCAAACCGGGCGGGCGATTTTTATTTAGCGATGCGCTTGTCATCGGAGGCCTGGTTTCGCAGAAGGAGATTGCGACGAGGAGCTCTATCGGCATGTATTTTTTCAGTCCTCCCGGTGAGAATGAGCGTTTGATCAACCAAGCGGGATTTAAATTGTTAGAGGCCAGAGATACGACTGAGAGCGCGGCGACGCTTTCGAAGCGCTGGCATGATGCCCGGGCGAAGAGGAAGTCAGCGCTGGTGACAATAGAAACTGAAACTAATTTTGATGGTCTCCAACGGTTTCTATGGTGCGTGCACTTGCTAACCTCAGAGAGTCGGCTGCTGCGGTTATTGTATGTGATGGAAAAACGCCCAAATTGAGACTAAGACGTGTAAGGACGCTTGATCTGTGTAAGTTTCGGTCGACCCGACAGAGTAACAACGACAGCAAAACACTATGAAAAAAGTATTAGCATTCACAACTGTACTGCATGCCGTGGCCATTCTTGCCGTACTGACTAGCTGTCAAAGCACAGCGATCGATCAGACTGCAGGCGCCTCGAAGAAAGAAGAACTGCTGGCGCAGGCGGGCTTTAAGCCTAAAGCGGTCACCACTGCTAAGCAGCAACAACAAGTAAGCCAGCTCGCCGTCGACAGAGTTTCGGCGGTGAAGTACCACGGGAAAGTTTACTACGTGTTTCCTACGGCGAAAAAAGACCAGATCCTTGTAGGGAACCAGGCGCAATTTAACTCGTACAAGCGCGCGCTTGCAGCTGAGCAGGCCTCACAAAAGACGAAACAGGAGCAACAAATGTTGCAAGGTACGCCTGAGTGGGTGGGAGAAACGGCAGGTCCCAGACATATTCAGGTTGAGGTGTTCGATGGGTTTGGCCCGTTGAATCCAACCGAAGGAGATTAAGGGCTTCGCCGGGCCCGCGCCGAGACCGCCGACTTCGGTGTTGTTTTTTAGGCGTGAGGGAAAAGCGCGTATTCGGCCGTCTCGGATGAGAGCTGCCTTAGTCTTGTTAGGCTGCGAGCGTTCGCAGCAAGTGTCAGGGCGATAGTGCGCCAATTGCAACCAGCGCGAGTCGTGTTCCGTCTTCCGATAACCGGAGATGCAATGGCCACGAGCTCTTGTTGTCGACGTGATAAGAGCAATTCAGATCGCGAGTCTCAGGGTCGAAGCTTTGGATGTAAGTGGTCGGATATTTTCGGTCGCGTTTACCGCCCAGCTCATTAATCCGCTCGACCTCGTCCGCCGTCAGACCATTCTTTTCTGCGTAATAAGAAATGGAAAACGGGCCAAGATTATCCGGGAAAGTCAAAATGAGGTTCTTCCAGTTTTTGTCGTCCGTGCGGACGTAAAGCTGGGCTGCCGGATGATCAATCACCACGAGAAGCGGACCGGCCTGATGAACCTGCGGCTCAACTCCGTCGGAGACATCGCCAAACCATTCGATCTCAGTCGCTCCCGGTGGCCGGTAGCCTGCGCGCTGGGAAAAACCGTGTTCGGCCCGACTGTGCTGTTTCCCGTCGATGATCAAAGTGCCGTGATTCGGGAGCCCTATTTCCCGCCCGAAACTTTGCGGTCGATTGAAGTGCGACAGGCCGACGAACAGCAAGATGCCGGCAACCACCGGCAGGGCGACTACAAGCGCGCTGACCGCAAGGCCGATTTTCATTCCGCGGGTCATGTAACGCATCCAGGGCTGCAAGGTTTGTACCAGCGCAAGATTAGAGTTGAGCTTGCGAGGCGTACAAGCTGCGAAGCGAAAGAGAGTTTCAAGAGAGTTGCGCGTTCCCAAACCGAACTTCGGAACGAGGAGAAATAAGGGATTTGGATCACGAGAAACTTCGCATCGCGCGGCGGAGCGGCCGATCCACGTTCCCTAAGTTGCGATTTCGCGGCGGGCTTCGC